>JBGTMK010000264.1:0-4936 GCA_041743605.1 Nostoc sp. | reverse complement strand
AAAGGGATTGCAACTCACACATGAAATTCACCTAGAAGCGGATATTTGTATTGCTGATGAGCGGCACATCAAGCAAATGCTACTCAACCTACTCACTAATGCTATTAAATTCACCCCAGTCGGTCAGGTATCACTGGTAGTCAAAAAAGTACCGCAAGGGATAACATTTACAGTTTCAGATACTGGAATTGGTATAGACTCAAATCATTTTCAATTTCTATTTGAACCGTTTAAACAGCTTGACAGTCGGTTAAATCGGCAGTACGAAGGCACAGGTTTAGGTTTAGCTTTAACGCGCAAATTAGCGCGTTTGCATGGTGGAGATGTTACTGTTAAATCGACTTTGGGAGAAGGGAGTCAGTTCACTCTGTTTCTACCAAATCTAGTACATTCGGGAGATGAGGGAGCAAATTTTAGCTTGTCCTCCTCTTCCCCAATCATCCCCACAAATAAAACTATTTTGCTTGTGGAAGAAGAGGAAAACACTGCCACAGTGTTACAAGATTATCTCCACACAATTGGCTACCAAGTGAAGTGGATAGATAATGGTAACGACTTTTTGAAACAGGTGCAAAACCTCAAACCAGATTTAGTTTTTTTTGATTTTCAGTTAGTAGAGGATGTTCGCATATTGAATTTGCTGAATATCCTTAGACAGGAGTCTTTTTGGGAAGATTTGCCAATTGTAATGATGACATTTAACGAACCTTTAGAAGAGGAAATTAACAAGCTACCAGGTAATGCCAATGACTACCTCGTTAAGCCAATTGGGATAGTCCAACTAGAATCAATATTAATTCGATATTTAAGTTAGAGTTATTTTAAGATCAACCAATAATATCAACTAAATATCACATCAATTTAGATACTAAAATGCTGTGAATGATATCCAAGTGCAAGGGACAATACTGCTCGGTTAAGGATTTTTAACTCGGAATTGGGTTTTGGGAAAAGGTTAAAGGGAAAAGGTTAAAGATTTTTTCTTTCCCCTTCCCCCCGCCCCTTATCCCCAGAGGGGCCCCCACCTTCCCCTTTTCCCCTTAACCGACAAGTATTGAGTGGAAGGGATGCCAATAGATATTGTTAAAGTATTATTGAAGAATTTAGAAGTCAGAATTTAAAAGGAACGCAGCATGATTAGTACATTTATGTATAAAATTTTCTCCTAATTCTTTAACTAACTATTCTGAATTTTTACAGGTTATAGAATTTTTTTAATCATTTTGACATGAGTAATACCAGCTTCTTCAAATTTTTCTCCTTCTTCGACAAAATCCAATTTTTGGTACAAAACTTTTACATACTCTTGGGCATGAATCACAACTTCTGGAATATTTTTATTAGCTATAACCTCTAATGCCTTAATCATTATTTTCTTACCAATACCTTGTCCTCTAGCTGTAGACAAAACAGCAAGTCTTTCTATTTTGGCAGTTTTATCATCCAAATATCTGATTCTGGTAGTACCCACAACTTTCTGATTTAAATAAGCAATTAAATGTTCAGAAATGTCATCTTTACCATCAAATTCCAAAGCTGGGTGTACCCCTTGTTCTTCCTGAAAAACTGATTTTCTAATTGCTGCGATCGCTGGAAATTCTTCAGGTAAATCAGCAAGTTTTATAACTAAATTACTCATCAGACCCTCTCTGCGGTTAGTATATCAAGAAAGGTGGGAAAAACCCACCTTTTTCTATACTTTAATCAGCACCTTCAATTGGTGCAAAACCTTGGCGCTGAATATTTTCTGTAACCGCGCGTGGTTCCAAGAATTGCAGGAGGTAATCGGGGCCGCCTGCTTTAGAACCTACTCCAGAAAGCTTGAATCCACCAAAGGGTTGCCGTCCAACGATCGCTCCGGTAATATTGCGGTTGATATACAAATTCCCGACTTCAAACTCTGTTTGCGTCTGCTGAATGTGCGAAGGGGTTCTAGAATAAAGTCCGCCAGTTAAAGCGAAGTTTGTACCGTTGGCGACTGCTAACGCTTCCTGGAAATCTTTCACCCGAATTACCGCCAGCACAGGGCCAAAAATTTCTTGCTGGGAAATTACCGCATTTGGCGATACTTCACTAAAAATAACTGGGCCGATAAAATATCCTTGTTCGGGTGCTGGTAATTCCAAGGCTAATTGTGCTTCTGCCTTACCCTTCTCAATATACTCGCGGATGCGATCGCGGGCATTAGCATCAATCACTGGCCCAACTTGTGTACTTGGTAACTCTGCTTCCCCAATGTTCAAGGATTTTGTCGCTTCTACCAATCGCTGCACAAAGGCATCATAAATCGGTTCCAGCACAATCACCCTGGAGGCGGCAGAACATTTTTGTCCGCTGTAACCAAATGCTGACTGTACTACTCCCACAACAGCTTGGTCTAAATCAGCACTTTCATCGACAATAATGGCATTCTTGCCACCCATTTCAGCAATCACCCGTTTCATGTGCTTCTGCCCGGGTTTCAAGGTTGCCGCTTCTGCGTAAATTCTACAGCCGACTTCCTGGGAACCTGTAAAAGCAATTACATGAGTATCTGGATGATTTACCAAATAAGCGCCAACTTGAGAACCCTTACCAGGTACGTATTGAAAGACACCTTTAGGGAAACCAGCCTCGATTAAGATTTCTGTAAGTTTTGCCGTAATGACAGAAGATGTTTCCGCAGGTTTAAGGAGAGTACAATTACCTGAAACCAAAGCTGCGACAGTCATTCCACAAGCGATCGCTAGCGGGAAATTCCAAGGAGAAATTACCACAGCAATCCCTCGTGGCTGGTAAATATAACGATTAGTTTCACCTGGGATGTCATAATTCACACCCTCATTTAACCGTTCAATTTCATCAGCGTAGTACCGACAGAAATCTATCGCTTCCGAAACCTCGCCATCAGCTTCCTTAACTGGTTTTCCAACTTCCAACACTATCCAAACTGAAAGTTCAGCGCGGCGGAGTTCCATCAAATCACCCGCTTTCCGCAAAATATCAGCGCGTTGTTTAGCTGGTGTTTTCTTCCACCCTGGAAACGCCGCTTTCGCAGCTTGCATCGCCTGTTTTGCTTGTTCAACGCTAATCAACCCAACTTTACCAATTACCTCACTGAAATTAGAAGGATTGAGAGAATCAACAAATTCTGGCGTATTAACATATTCGCCATTAATCAGGGGTAAATAAGTTTTACCCAACTGTTGGCGAACCTTTTGGAAAGCTTGCGCCGCCTTCGTTCTCACCTCTTCCTCAGCGTAATCAGTATCAGCAGCACCGAGAAAATGAGAGTTAGAAATTAAAGAGTTCTTCTGATCTTTGACAATCGGCGGTGCTAATAATTCCTCAATTGGTCGATTTTCGAGATTTTGCCGTAAAAAAGAACTATTAGCGGTATTTTCCAACAATCGGCGAATTAAATACGCCATCCCAGGTAATAATTCACCGTAAGGACAGTAAACTCTCACCCGATAACCTTTGTCAACCAAAGCCTTGGCAACTTTATCACCCATACCATAGAGGACTTGCAACTCAAAGCGACGGCGGGGGACATTTAAACTTTCAGCTATGGCAATGGCGCGAGAGTGCGATCGCACATTATGGCTACCAATGGCAGAATAAACATATTGATGATTTTCTAACAACAACTGAGTGATGGTTTCAAAGTTAGCATCTGTTGCCGCTTTGTCGTTGTAAACTGGCTGTTTCCAATGCTTTTGGGCTGCTTTAATAGTTTCTTGATCCCAATATGCACCTTTCACCAAGCGGATTGTCAGAGGATAACCACGTTCTTTCAACCAGGAAATTACGTCTTCGGTATCTTGTTCGCTATCACGCAGATATGCTTGAATTGTCATGCCGATATCTGTGCGTTGCCGAAATTCTTCTTCTAGTAACAGTTTTTTCAGGATGCTGAGAGTTATATCTTTATAGGCATACTGTTCCATATCAAAATGTACAGCTGCGCCCAATTCTTTAGCACGACGTAAGAGAATCCGAATGCGATCGCTAACTCGCTCCTCACTACCTTTAGCATCTAATGGGTCAAATTGCGAATAAAACGCCGTTAACTTCACAGAAACCTGAACTTTTGGGATGGTTTCGCCATCAGCCTCATCAATCGCCGGAATAGCTGACCAATTCTTTGATGCTTCCACCAATTGTTGCATTAATTCTAGATAGCGTTCTAGATAAGACTGCGCTTCGGCTTCGGTAATTACTGCTTCACCCAGTAAGTCGATGGTGAAAGCCATTTTCTCTTTTCGCAGTCGTTCAACTGTTTTGATGACTTGTTTAATATTTTCCCCAGAAATATATTTATGAGCAAGAGTCTCAACCGCTGTACCAACAGTTGTAGCAGCAACCTGCCCTGGCATCGAGTCGGGGTTAGCAAAATTGAGCATACCCTTTAAAGCCGAGGGTAATTCTACAGACTCATCGCCGAGATATTCTTGCAAATGTGAAGCAATTTCTGATTTACTGTGCAAAGCAGGTAGCGTATCTATAAAGCGAAATAGTTGCACCCGCAACCCAGGATTACTCATCGCCCAAGCTAGTAATTTATCATCCCAGCGCATTTGATCCCGCAGGGAAGAGAAAAACGAACGATTTTCCTGCGTTGCTGCTAGAAGTTGTTTAGCAATTTCTTGGGTTTTAGCTTCGTAGGTGCTTGTTTGTACTTGTAATACCACTGATAATAACTCCGTTAATCAAGACAAGGCTTTTTGTACAAAGCCTGTGTCTTCTATTTTGACGCTTTCATTTAGCTGTCACCATTATGTGGAATTCGTAATTCCGATACCGTAAGGATTTCATTGATTTTGAATGATTTACTTATGTCGTGCATTCTAGGGACTTGCAATTAAAAAATATTCCATCCCTGCGGGACGCTCCGCGAACGTAGTAGTCTGTCAAGATAGTAATGAAGAGTTTGTAGTAAGCACTTTAGTGCTTA
>JBGTMK010000263.1:0-9726 GCA_041743605.1 Nostoc sp. | reverse complement strand
ACAGTTGGCACAAACAATCCGCCCGGTTGGTTCGCGGGGGGTTTCGGGATAGGTTTGCTGTGCCCAGTAGGGATAGGCGGCAGCAGATTGGGGAAGGGCTAGATCGCTGGTGAAGTAAAATGTCACAGTAGCGATCGCTATAAGCAATGTTTTAACGATCGCTCTAGCACTGCGAGTTAACCTCGCTGTTACGGAAGCATTTCTCATCTCTATAAGGGCAACGATTGAATTAGTCATTAGTCATTGGTCATTAGTCATTAGTCATTAAGCCTTGAACAAAGGACGAATGACTAAGGACTAAGGACAAAATTATTAAGCCCACCAAGCTGCATCACCGGTGCGGAAGTCGGTTTCAGTCCAAGGGGTCAAGACAATTTTGTCGTCCTTTACATTGGTATGAGCCAAAGGCAAAGACAAGGGCGCTGGGCCCCGAACAACCTTACCAGTTTCGTCATACTGAGAACCATGACAAGGACATTTAAATTTGTTCTCTGCAATGTTCCAGGGGACGACACAACCTAAGTGGGTGCAGATGGCGTTAATGCCATAATCTTTGATCGCTTCTTTGCTGTCTACCACAATATAGGTAGGATCTCCCTTTAGCCCTTGGACTAGGTTGCGATCGCCTGCATTCCGGTTTTCTAGAAATTTAGCGACGCTAACATCGTTACCTAGCTCGTCTTTTGCCGTTACACCGCCACCAGCACCACCAGTTGCGGGTGGAATAAAGTACTTGACAACGGGATACAATGCACCCAGAGCCACTCCGGTGACAGTCCCAAAAGTGAGCAGATTCATGAACTGACGACGCCCCATATCGGGCACGTCTGCTGATTCAGAAAATTGAGCCATAATCTACGCGCTCTTTGTGTATTTTGTTAAGCATTTTGACAAAAGTACTAGTACTTAAGGAACTCTTGTCTAAGTCGAAATGCTAGCGCTCACAATGATGCCATACTTCTTTGTTCCAAGATATATCAAGCATCTTTTCTGTTAGCATTACATTTCTTTATATCCTTATCATACTGGAGTCACGGAACTTAACATCATAACTAAATGTAAAATCTGATTGAGAAAAGCTATGACAGGACAGGAATTACGTCAGATGTTGCTTGATAAGTGGGGATATTCTTACGATGTCCAGTTCCGGCGGGCACAGGGAAAGATATTTTTGCAAGTAATGTGGAAATATCTGGAACAAGCTTCTTTTCCCTTGAGCGAGGCGGAGTACCAAGAACATCTCGATAGCATTGCCAATTATCTTCATGCCTTGGGTGGGTCAACACAAGTACAAACATTTATTGCCCAAACCCGCGATCGCCCCCGCCTTGGCAAAGCCGTTAGCATTCCTCTAGATTTGGGCGAACGCACTTCGGAATGGATATTATGACCTGCTATTGCATTAATGTTAATAATCTTCTGAATATTTATAGTATTTTTATCCCAAAAATACCATAGTGTGCTATAGAATTCTTTTGCCCACTGCGACATCTCTATCTGGCTGAATTAATACAACTTCTTCATCGTCTAGCACTACTCCCAAGACTAAAACTTCCGAAATAAAATCGGCAATTTGACGGGGTGGAAAGTTAGTAACAGCTAATATTAATCTGTTGATTAATTCCTCTTGCTCATAAAGTTTAGTAATTTGGGCACTAGATTTTTTAATGCCCAAATTGCCAAAATCTATCCACAATTTATAAGCTGGTTTTTTCGCTTTAGGAAACTCTTCAACTTTGATGACTTTGCCAACATGAATCTCAATTTTTTCAAAGTCACTATAGCTACTAAACATTTGGTCAAAAACTAAGTACGAACATCTTTTTAGCTATTCCCTGTAACCTATTCCATCTGTTATTTACCTGTGAGCTTCACCAGTCCAACACCACCGAAATAAAGCCCTAAAACTGCTCCAGCTAAAAGACTTTGAGTCAGGGGGTCAGTAGAAGGTGTCAGGACGGCTCCTAAAACCACTGCTCCCATAATTACGTAACGCCAACCAGAAATCATGCGTTCAGATGAGACAATGTTCAAATTACCGAGCAAAAGTTGGATGATGGGAATTTGAAATGCTAAACCAGTGCTGAATAACAGTAGCAGCACAAATTCAAAATATTTATCAATTGACCAAAGTTGTTCGACTACATCGGCTCCGTAGCTGATGAAAAAGTTCAAAGCTGCGGGGATAAGAAGTAAATAGGCAAATACTAACCCCGCCCCAAACAGCACACTCGAACCCAGAACCACAGGCCCAAGTAAACGGCGTTCGCGGCGAGTCAGCCCTGGAACTACAAACTGGATAATCTGGTAAAGAATGAAAGGACTAGAAAGTATCAAGCCAGTGTAGGCTGCAACTTTGAGGGAGACAAAGAAATATTCTCCGGGTGCAAGTTGGAGAAATTTTACTCCTTGTGCTGGAACTTCAAGTAGCTGGACAATTGGCTTAACAGCAAAGAAACAGCCAATAATGCCCACTACTACGGCAATCAGCGAATAGAAAATCCGTTGTCGCAACTCTTCTAGGTGGTCGAAAAGGGACATTTCGATTTCACCTGGCAACTCATCAAGAGAATCGTTGTCTGAGTTGCCGTTGCCATATACTTCAGGGTCTATTTTGGGAACGTTTACAGTATCTACGTCTTGTGAAGGCGTCATGGGTCAGCTAGTAGGCAACATTTGTTAACTATTTTATCCGGGGAATGGAGCTACCCAAGATATGTTTTTGAATGCAGTAGGTTTTTTGTCCTGTTTTTTAGGGTTGCATCTGCATAAGTTAGTAGGAAGCCATATTGTAGGCAATGCCTAACCTAAAAAAAGGGTGGAACCGATAATTTAGAAATCACGTCTCTGCGGCTAGTAGTCTGTCCAACTAGTTTTGATGGTTTGTAGTAAGCACTTTAGTGCTTAAAAATCCCGGACTAAAGTGCTTACTACGAACTTATTCACCCACCACAACTAATAAAACAGACAACTAGTAGCGCTGGGTAAATTTACACAACATCAACATATAATACTCAGTTTTGAAAATCCGGTTCATCAAGGTGGCATCTATACATAGCGTAATCGGAAATTTGTAGCTGAGGTTGGGTATGAACCGGACAATTTGCATTGCCCTAATGGCATTGCCTGTTTATTTATACAATGTTGAGCTAGGTAATAGTTCTCGCAGTGACGTGACAATTGTCAAAAACCAGTTTCCCATAATAACTGCTCTAATTGCTTCCAGTACAAATGCTCAGTTACACATCTTGCCGTGGCAAATAGCTGCCAGAGATGACCAAACCGAAGATTGTCTTCGTGCTGGCATTTGCAAAGATTGATACTAATTCGTAATTCGTAATTACGGCAGTCCCATCATCAAAGAAAATTAATGGTTTTAGAAAATCAACGTACAGTAGTGGTTACAGGAGCCTCAACAGGAATTGGTCAGGCGTGTGCTTTGCTTTTAGACCAGTTGGGTTTCTCTGTTTTTGCTGGCGTGCGTCAAGAGATTGATGCTCAAACATTGAAACAGAAGGGATCACAAAGACTGATTCCGATTTTTTTAGATGTCACTGATGCTGAGTCGATCGCAGCGGCGGTTGAGCAAGTAACAAATGCAGTCGGTGGTGCGGGGATTTTTGGTTTAGTGAATAATGCGGGAATTGCTATCCCTGGGCCATTAGAATTATTAACGATCGCAGAATTTCAACAACAAATGCTGGTTAATGTCACTGGACAATTAGCAGTTACACAAGCATTTCTTGGTCTATTACGCCAGAGTCAGGGTCGAATTGTCAATATGGGTTCTATTGCTGGTAGAAGCCCGACGCCGTTCTTGGGAGCTTACAATGCGTCAAAATTTGCCCTCGTTGCACTTACTGATGTGCTGCGGATGGAATTACGACCTTGGGGAATCTCCGTTTCTATTATCGAACCTGGTGCGATCGCTACTCCAATCTGGGAAAAGTCCCTAAGTCAATCTGAAGTAGCACAGCAAGATTTACCGCAATCAGCACAAAATCTTTACGGAGAGGCGATGAATATTGTACGTCAAAAAATGCAGACTCTCGCATCTGGGGGAATTTCTGCGGATATTGTCGCTCAGGCTGTTGTCCATGCACTGACTGCAAAGCAGCCAAAGACACGCTATCTTGTTGGACAAGATGCCAAAATCGGAGCATTCCTAAAGCAAATTTTGCCCGATCATCTCCATGACCGGATAATTTTATACTCAATGGGTTTGTAGATTACTGCTTTAAAGCTAGTGAGTCATTTCACTAGCTATATTTCACCGTGCTTTTGACGATTTATCGAAAGCGACGGTAAACTCCACCCATCATGGGATGGAGTTTTTCATTTTTCTGGCGGCAAATCTAGGCTGTAAACAATTTCACCTGCCAAGTTACGCAATGTTACTGTCATTACCTTTGTATTTCCATCAATTTTGACTCCTCCAAAAAATTGCAAGCCTTCACTTGGGGGTCGATTTGCTTGTGTACCCGGAGGAAGGCTTTGGAATACCAATTGTGGGCCAAAAGTATTTTCTAATTGGTTGGGGCCAAATGTGCCAGAATTAAGAGGCCCAGCGACGAACTCCCAAAAAGGCTTGAAGTCGGTAAACTGTGCTTTGGCGGGGTTGTAATAGTGGGCTGCTGCGTAATGTACATCAGCAGTTAACCAAACAACATTCTGGATATTTTTGTTTTTGATAAATCGTAGTAAATCGGCAAGTTCTAGTTCTCTTCCTAAAGCCGGGCCATCTCCATTCGCCCAAGCTTCAAAATCTGTGCTACCGTCTCGAATTATCAACCCCAAAGGCATATCACTAGCAATCACTTTCCATGTTGCTTTTGATGACAGCAATTGCCTTTTTAACCATTGCAATTGTTTTCTGCTCAAAAATTCTGTTTCTTTACTTGGTACAGGCTGACGATTGGGAGTATTTGGCCCCCGATAGGTGCGCTCATCCAGCATGAAAATGTCTAACAATGGGCCATAGTTGAAAGAGCGATAAATTTTTGCTTGGTCTGGATTATTGGTTGCATACCCAATCGGTAAATATTCCAAAAATGCTTGTCTTGCTCTTTGGGCTAGCAAGTTAACATCCTTAACTGTGTAGCGATTATCGTTTAAAAGAAATTCACCAGGATACCAGTTATTTGTGGTTTCGTGGTCGTCCCACTGTGCCAATATGGGAACTTCAGCATTGAAACGCTTAATGTTTTCATCAAGTAAATTGTAAATATAGTTACCACGAAATTCTGTGAGAGTTTCTGCTACTTTTGATTTTTCTAGTGTAGTGATATTTCTCCAAATTGTGCCGTCGTCTAGGGTTACTTCTGATTGAATGGGGCCATCAGCATAAATATTATCGCCAGAATGGATGAAAAAGTCGGGATTGAGTTGGCGCATAGTTTCGTAAATTTTCATCCCACCAAAATCAGGATTAATCCCCCATCCTTGACCGGCTGTGTCGCCACCCCAAACAAAGAATATATCTCGTCCATATTTGGGGGGAGTTCGGAAAGTACCTTTGACAGGAGCGCTGTAAGTGCCTTGATAATCTAAATCTTGGAAAATAACCCGATAAAATAATTTTTGGTCTGGTGGTAGATTCTTCAGATAAAGGCGTGCTGTAAAGTCACTATCTTTTAAAGCATTAGGCCCCACAACTCGCTGGACATTGCTAAAAGATTCGCTGGTAGAATATTCTACAATCATTTTTGCGGGGCGATCGCTCCTACTCCAAATGACAATGCTATCGTTAGAAATATCTCCACTAGCTACGCCATAAGGTATGCCAGGACGCATTTTATCTGAGGTGATAATTGCAGGTGCTTGAGCAAAAACTTGTGATTTTGATCCAATATTTGCGGAAATAATTCCACCAGCTGTGATAGCTGAACGTAGCAAAAACTGGCGACGGTTTAGCTTTAATGGGTGATGAGATTCCATATTAAATAATAGCAAGCTTCAACTAAAGTATTACAGGATAAGTGTTTACCATATCCTGTGATGACAATAAGTAAAGATTGAGTTATCTAAGGGTTAATAAAATATATTTAGTTTGATGTAACAGAATGGTAGTCTTGATTAAGAACTTGTAGTAGCAAATTTATCTATGGCCGAAATTTATGAGTTTGTTAATTTTGAATTTTGAATTTTGAATTCGGAGCGAAGCGACGTGACTGCTGCTGTCTTTCTAGAAAACGTCTACAAGTTTTACAATAATGTACCTGTAGTTAATGACCTCTCGTTCAAAATTGAAGCGGGGGAAATATTTGCTCTACTGGGCCCGAACGGTGCGGGTAAATCAACCACAATTCGGATGCTGACTACACTCACAAAACCATCCCAAGGACGGATAGAGGTAGGTGGATATGATGTGATGAACCAAGGAATGTTGGCAAAACAGAGTATTGGCGTAGTCTTGCAACAAGTCAGTGTGGATAATGATTTAACCGTCTGGGAAAATATGGAACTGCACGGGAGACTACATCACATTAGGAACCCGCAGCGACAAAAACTGATAAATCAATGGCTAGAGTATGTTGAACTCACAGAAAAACGCGATGATTTGGTAAAAACCCTGTCTGGGGGTATGAAACGACGCTTGCAGATTGCGAGAGCTTTATTACATCAACCGCAAATTTTGTTTTTGGATGAACCAACGGTAGGACTAGACCCCCAAACCAGGCGACGCCTCTGGGAAATTATTCGGGATTTGAATAAACAAGGGATGACGATGCTACTGACGACCCATTACATGGATGAGGTCGAATATTTGTGTGATGCTTTCGGCTCTACCAAGCCAGGACGCATCGGTATTATGGATAGCGGTAAGCTGATTTCTTTGGGAACTTTACAACAACTGCGTTCTGCTCACGGTGAAGGTTTGGTGATGAAACAATTAGGTGTGTCTGATGTGGGAAGTGATGGCGCTCGTAGTTGGGAATATCTGTTTTTCCCATCCCTGGAAGCAGCAAATATCTACTTGAATGAACAGCCCGATAAAACCGGAATGATGGTGCGTCCCTCTAACCTAGAAGATATTTTTGTGGAATTAACGGGACGCCAGTTAGATTAACCTCATCCTCCTAACTGTCGCAGCATGGTTTCTACCCTTTCTACGCCATCTGAGTCATTGCGCCTTCTGTATAGGTCACGGGCTTTCTGAAGCGAGCTGTTCGCTTGTTTGGCTTGTCGTCGCTGTTTATACATCGCACCCATCAACTCATAAGTCTGGGCGTTGTTTTTATCCAAGTTGATTGCTTGCTCATAAGCCCAGGTAGCAGCAGTGTAGTCTCCCATGCGCGATTGCGTTACAGCCAATCCTAAATAGGCGTTAACGTTGTTACGGTTCAGTTGTATAGCACGACGGTAGCCTTCCTTTGCCCCAGGTGTGTCGCCCAAATTGGCTTTGATGTAAGCTACAGCGTAGTAAAAATCACTATTGTTAGGGTTGATGGCGATCGCACGACGATAAGCTGTTAATGCTGCCTGGTAATTTCCCTGTTGAGCGTATAAGTAGCCAATACCTGAATGGATTTTAGCATTCTTCGGATCTAGCCTAGCTGCTTGCTGATAAACCGCGATCGCACCACCATAATCACCAGCATCTACTAACCTCCGTCCTTCTTCTAGTAGTTGCTTCAACTCTGAGTTTTTGGCTTGCGCCACTAATACCTGAGCCTGAGCTACTGAAGGTATGGTGAATGTAAAACATCCTAGTAACACCACACTAAACACGAATGATGTTGGTTTGTACACAGTAAATTTCCTGAAATTTTAGAGGACTTTTTTCTTGTACATTAAAACAAAAATATGGACTTTTGAAAACTGTATTTCTTCGTATTAATTAGGATGGGAATAGTTCATTTATCTTTCCTTTACAATCAAGAGTTTTCACTTAAGGATAAAGTGTAATATGTCAAGTTTCAGATGAAATTACCCTACATATAAATCAGTACAAATGCGAAATAACACCTTTTTTAGTAAGTGATTATACGTGTTAACCGCAACATCATAATAGGCATCTGACTGAATCCTACATTTTGACACGCCCAGGTTACAGGATTTTACATTCATTCTTCCTTTTTATTGAATTTAATAATTAACTAACTATGTATCCAGTTTTTCTCACATTTTTAGTCTTTTCTACTACCCTTTGGAAAGATCGGATTTAGAAGGGTAGATTATTTTTTACTCATTACAGGTTAAGATCAACTCAATCAGCCAAATTTTCCTTTTAATTCTGATTTATCAGGAAAATACTACAAATAAGGGCACAGTGCCAATCACAATCTAAAATTGTGTGAGATGAGAAGATGTTTATCAAATGTTCTGTAATAAAATTTACAGTTTTGATAAGAACTTTGATAACAAATATGAACCTATATCCTATCTTTAAGAGGTTAATTGATGATTATAACTACCACTGATGTAATTCAAGGAGCCGTAATTGATTCCTATTTAGGCATTGTGACAGCAGAAGTAGTCTACGGCAGCAATTTTTTACGGGACTTTTTGGCTGGTATTCGAGATATTATCGGTGGACGCACTGGTAGCTATGAGCGCCTATTTGAGCAAGGTCAACGCAAAGCGCTAGAAGAGTTAGAACAACGGGCACAACGTTTAGGAGCGAATGCTGTGATCGGAATTGAAATTGATACTGGCACAATCAATCTTGATCAGTCAGGAGTTCTTTTGCTGATTACTGCCACAGGCACAGCTGTGAGGATGCGTTCAAATAATTCGTAATGACGCTCTGAATGAGACGCTTTTGCTAGCTTGCTTCTTTGTAGGGGTATGCAGACTAGCTACCGCTACATTAACGTAATTCAGTTTTGTCTTAAATATAAATAATTGCATACATCATTAAAGCTGGGTTTTTGTGAAGGTTAATAATTTAATTTTAATTTGAAAACTTTCAGATTTGTAATTTCTAAATAATTATTCAGACATTAAAAAAAACTAAATTATATTAAAGATTGTTAAATAAAAGTCTATTTTTATCACTAAAGATAGACATATTAACTCTTTCTATTGATAGATATAAAAGTAGATGATTTAGTTATTTAATTTTAAACATAAAGATAAATATACCTGAGCAGGACTTTGCTGAAAAAGCACTGGAGAACATAAGCTATGTCATACGTAAATCGCACAGGCAATGACGTTATTCCTACTGACACTGTGGTAGCAGGTCGAGTTGCCGAATATCATGACCGTGTTCGCTGGGGGCCAATTATTGCCGGTTTGTTGGTTTCTTTAGCTACACAATTAATTTTGAGTTCTATAATTGGTGCGATCGCAGCTGGCGCAGTGGAAGGTTCAGGTGCGCCCAGAACAATTGCCCCTAACGTTGCAGGTAATGCTGGGCTTTGGTCAACGATCGCTTTATTAATTTCCCTATTTGTTGGTGGTTGGGTTACAGCCCGTGCTTGTGGCCCAATGAATCGCAATACAGCGCTTCTTAATGGCGCAATTCTTTGGGCAACTACTTTAGCGCTAAGTGCATGGTTATTAGCTAGTGGCGTGACCGGCACATTTGGTGTTGCTGCGGCTAATGCAGGAGAAATTATCAACCAAATACAACAACAACCTGGTGCAACTCCTGGAACACAAACGGAAGTAACTGCACAGCAAACTCGTGATATTGCTTCTGCAACTTCTAGAGCTTTGTGGTCTTTTGTTATTGGTTCATTGTTGGGTTTAGCGGCTTCGCTAATAGGTGCAGTTGCC
>JBGTMK010000262.1:0-8746 GCA_041743605.1 Nostoc sp. | reverse complement strand
GTTTGTAGCTGAGAGATTTACCGCTAATTGTTTCTACAGAATGTTCTTGAACGAGTAACCACCGATATCCACATTCTTTCAGCGCTTTCACAAATTCAAACAAAGCATCAGGGTGATTTGGTAGGTGCATTTCTGGAGGCGAAAATCCTTTGACTCGTGCTAGTGCCTCCCAGCCAAAAATTGCTGCAAAGTGATGTTGCCATGCAATGATATGCAATTTAATATCTGCTATGGGTGTGGAAGGAATAACTGCATGGCCCCACATTGTACCCAGCCATTCTACATAAGGTTGGTAGGTGCGATCGCAAGTAATCCGTTTAAGGTTATCCAGAATATCACCGCGTCCCATTTGCCGCAGTCCCCACAGCAGATTACCTGAGTAATCCAACATCACACGCGGATTGCAACCTTGACTTACAAGTTCGGGGATCAAGTCGCCCATGCGCCTGTAACAATGGGCAAAAGGATCTGCATTGTGGTTATCCCCTTCATGGGGATGTTCAAACATATATTGCAGATTGCTGATGAGTGTACCGCCATTTCCAGCAGGTATAGTTGGCTGGTGCATATGCAAAGCGATCGCAAACACAGCATTTACGTCTTCTAAGCGGATATTCGTTGTGGGTAAAAATACTGGTTGATCTTGGTTAACTACAGAGAGAACCTCTGTTTCCCAACCAGAAATATTCGGTAAGCCATCAATGATTTCGGGCAAAGGAGTCAGAGTTGTAGGGAAGGAAAGCATTTCTGTTTGCTCCGAAACAAGGTATGTCTAATTATGCGATCGCACAGCAATTTCTGCTCTGTAACTTTATGTATTGATGCAAACTGCGATCGCCTTGTAGTCCTGCAATATCTGTGTAGTTCAAGAGTTTGAATATCACACTTGTATAAAAAGCGTTAAAAATGTACATTAATTTTACTTAAATTTTGTTGCTAGAGACGTACAGATGTAGTCCCCTACAGCCGATTCATTATGTTGCAAAGATTTTTGGAAATGGTATGATTCAACTTGAAATTCAGAAATTCAGATTTCATCTGGGTTTCTGGGCTTGAATCCTTTTCCCTCTTTTAAAGGTTGTTTGAAAAGTCCCCTTCTCGGTAACAAAAAGTTTTAGATCCCCCTAAATCCCCCTTAAAAAGGGGGACTTTAATTCCAATCCCCCCCTTTTTAAGGGGGGTTAGGGGGGATCAACAAGTGCCTAAAATCACAGCTAACTACTTTTCAAACAACCTCTTAAACAAGCTCTAAAATCCACAAAAAATATACACATTAAATATTATTATTTATCAAGATAAAATTTTCTATTCTATGCTTTAGGCAAATTTAATTTTAGGAGGAGTCTAATGAAAATAAAACAATTTGGAATTACATTTGTGAGTGTTTGTATTGCTGCTTTTTCAGGAATGAAAGCAGCAGAGGCGGCATCTTTTTCGGTAATTGCTGCTGGTCTTAATAGTCCACGGGGTCTAGCTTTTGGTAATGACGGGAGTCTCTACGTCACCGAAGCAGGAACAGGCGGAAGTGGAGCTTGTGTTCCTTCACCGAGCGTTGCCAACCAATCTTTATGTTATGGCACAACTGGTGCAGTCACCAAAATTGGAAATGGTACGCAAGAACGTATACTTACAGGACTTCCTTCTTTAGCATTACCAGATGGGACTGATACTTCTGGGCCTCAAGATATCCAATTTGATGCTACTGGCAAGCCTTATATTGCAATTGGATATGGTTCAAATCCCACATTTCGGGACGCATTAGGTAACACTGACTTAGGAAAAATCATCACTGCTAATTTCAATACAAATTCGTGGACTAGTATTGCTGATTTAGCTAATTATGAACTTGCAAATAATCCAGATCAAGGCGATCTAATTAGCAATCCCTTCTCTCTTCTTTTAGATGGAAATAACATTGTTGCAGTTGATACTGGTGCTAATCAGTTACTCAGCGTAGGTACTGATGGAAGTAATTTAAAGGCGATCGCCACAATTCCCCGACAGACTTTAACTAATCCAGTTTTTCCCTCTGGCGCATCGTCATCGCCATTTGAAATCCAAGCAGTACCGACAAATATCGCTAAAGGCCCAGATGGCGCTTATTATATTAGCGAATTAACTGGTTTTCCTTTTCCAGAAGGTGAAGCAAAAATCTATCGAATTGGTGCTGATGGTCAACCAACAGTCTATACCGATGGCTTTACCCAACTTATTGACTTAGCTTTTGATACTGAGGGTAATTTATATGCTTTGCAGTACGCTAATCAGTCACTCTGGAAAGGTAATCTAGATGGTTCTGTGATTAAAATAGCGACTGATGGAACTCGCACAACTATTCTCAGTGGCAATGGATTAGAATCTCCTACTGCTTTGACTATTGGTGCTGATAATACTATTTACGTGACAAACCGAGGCGATCGCCCAGGACTTGGACAAGTTCTCAAAATTGAGAATCTCAAATCTGTTCCTGAATCTAGTTCTACTTTCAGCTTATTAGCATTTCTTGGCACTGTGAGCATTACTTTGCTGCACAAGGGTAAAGCCAAGGGACTAAAGATTTCGGGCAAGTTTGCTCAGGAGTGTTGAGTTAGCGATCGCCCTCGGCGTCTTCCCTTCTCTACGAGAGACTACGCGAAGGGATAAGTTTTTCAATAGGTCGTTGTCTGCTTGGTGCTGGCGGTGTTGCTATTCGTAAAATTAGCTCTAGCAACCAAGGCGAAATGCGTTGACACAACACCGCTAAATGACTTTGCCATCCGACTAAAATTTCTGGTGAATCATTTTGCATTCCAGTAACGAGTGCTTTGGCCACTTGCTGGGGAGTCATGGGGATCACCCAGCGAAATAATTTTAAGTCGCGCACCATGTCTGTGTCTGTCAGGGAAGGCAATAATGCAATGACGCGAATATTGTGTTCAGCTAGTTCTTGGCGCAAGGCTTGGGTAAATCCTAAGATGGCAAACTTGGTTGCTGAGTATGTCGCCATCGTTGGCGCCGCAACTTTCCCCATCAGGCTCGATACATTGACAATTGTCCCTTGTCTTTGACTAGCCATGCGTCGAGCAATCAAACTAGTGAGGTTATACATTCCTAACAAGTTCACAGAGAGTTCTTCTTGAACTTGGGGCATTTTAGATTGTAAAAACGAGGTTTGGTATGCGACTCCCGCACAGTTAACCAGCAGGTGAATCTGTCCGAAATTGCGCCACAGTTGGGCAACAGCGATATTTACATCAATTGTCTGCGTCAAATCTAAGGCTACGATCGCAGTTTTTGTTCCCATAGCCTCAATTTCGTCGGCTACCTCGACTAACTTTTGGCGATCGCGTGCTACTAATATCAGCCGCTTGATGCCTTGTTGCGCTAGTTCGAGAGCGATCGCTCGTCCAATACCACGAGAAGCCCCTGTAATGAGGGCAACTTTACCTTGAATCTCCATTAGTTTTATCCTCCAAAATCTAAGTCCTACCAAACTCTTCGTTATTGCCAATACATACAATCAAGAGCTACTTGCTTGTCGGCACAAGGTAAGACAAATAATCAATCGTAATTGAAATCAAACTGAAACTAAGCCTTTGGCAACGAGATATTTCTTGGTTAATCTGCAATCCCTCATAATTGTCTATACGAGGCAGAAATTTCTCGTTTTTAACCCGTCAAACCCTAACATACTTGACTGAATGCATGTAGCTCATAGATTTTATGTCTCCTAGATCCGAGCGCTCATCAGCATTGTTGTCATACACACGTTAGCAATTAAATCAAGGCATTGCAATATTCTTTAATAAGGATTTCTTAATAGTTCTTAACGACAAGCATATATATAAAAAAGATTTTATTAAATAAGTTTTTATGAATACCTCAGTACAAATATCTCAATTCCCTGACAAATACCCACTTTTTTGCGAAATTGCTATGTCTAATTCACAGCTTAGACACAAAAAAGACATATAGCATTTTGCCTTATGGTTGCAATAGTTAGCTCCAAATAAACTCACAGAATTACATCAGTAAATTTACTGTTTTGTTGAAAATAAAAGTTGATGATTTTTATTTCTTGAAAAGAATAGAAGCAGGTCAGATGATTGTCTTGAATTATTTAGCAAATTTTAAGACAAATGGTAATTTATTTAGGTTTAACTTTGAGTTTACCGAAGTAACGCTTGAGACTTGCCTTGTTTATAGCAAATTTCAATCATTCGTGAACAATAAAATCCCCGACTTATCTAAGAAATCGGAGATCTGAACTGTAAGTCAACATGATTCCTAATTGATGATTTTGCTTAAAGCCGTACTCCGTGCATTTACGTAATTAGTAATTATTCCCGACTGAGCGATCGCCTAATGTCCTCCTACCTCCTGAATATATTTTCCCAACTTCTTAGAACTAAAGGGATTTGATGGTTTGCTTGACTGAGAAGTTGACCCACTCCAAATTTGATTGAACTGATCTACCGACAACGACTGTAAAAGACTGAGATTAAGCGGCTCTTTACTGATGAATGTGCCGTAGGAGGGCTGCAAATAAGAACTGTATTCAGGGCGGTTGAGGATATGGGTTTCTGCAAAAGCTAGGCTAAGGGCATTGAGATAAGAATAAACAGCATCACGATCGGGGCCCAGCAAAGCAGGTGGCACAGGTAAGACGTTGTTTTCAGCAGTAGGTTCAGCGATCGCTGAAAAGTGGGTAGCGTTTTCGATCAAAGCCAGGTACTTATTGGAATCCGAAAGCCAGGTAAAGGGGCGAATTTGCTCAAATACGGGTGGGGCGAAAATATCTTGACTACCTGCTACCAGCATTACTGGAATTTTAATTTGACTGACTCCCCACTGACCCAAAATTGAACTATTAATGGGATTAATCGCAATGATGGCCTTGATGCGATCGTCTTTGAGTTCGTAATTTCCTAGAGCTAATTCAGTTGCTTGACACTGCAAAATCAGCGACAAATTAAAGGATGAATTATTAGGATTACAATCTTGGCGTAGTTGCTCAAAGTTAATCTTTGCCCCTGCTAGAGCCAAAACAGTATAACCGCCAAAGGAATGACCGATCGCCCCAATTTGCTGAAAATTGAGTTTTCCTTGGAGGGTAGGATCAACTTTGTCTAGACGTTCGAGTTCATTGAGTAGATATTTGATATCCAATGGTCGATTGATAAATTCCGCTGCTTCTGGTGGCCCTGCCAAACCTGCAAAATATTGTTGAATGCGTTCGGCATTACTTCCAGGGTGTTCCAGAACAGCAACGGCAAAACCATAAGATGCTAGATGTTCAGCCAAGTAGACAAAGGGAGAGCGGTCTGAGGCGACGCCATGAGAAATTACAATCAGGGGAAAGGGAGGTGATAGAGAGTTTTCAGTTGTGAGTTGTGAGTTTTGAGTTGTAGGTAAATAGATATCCACAGGTAAACGGCGATTGCGAGAAAAGTCATTTAGTTCCAAAGTTTTTTTCTGCGAGCGGAATTGTCCTGGCGATCGCAAATCTAGTTTTTGGGAGAAGTCAACAGTTGAATTTGCTGCTTGTGCGATCGCCTCTTTTTGAAGAGAGGCAACAACTTCATCCTTTCTTTTAAGCAATTGCGACAAGTCATCGACTATCCTTAACCCCTCTGTAAAATTCACCCGCATAGTATTACTAGGAAATTTACGCAGCAAATTCACAACCGTTAAACCCTCTTGATCAGCAGCAGACAAAATCAAAGAGGCACGTATAGCATAGAAGCCATTGTTTCGAGACTCAGTGAGGAGTAATTCTCCTAGACGTTGCATTAGCTGCTCGCCTATAGGTGAATAGGTAACTTGAGATACTAGTGTAGGAGTTACATTGAATCTTTGTTGGAGTAAATCCCGGAGTTGAGCAACTTGTTCAGGAGTAGCACGATTAGCGTAAAAGGAAAGTTCGTCATCAATTTTGCCAACTTTCGCAAAAGTTTCTAGCGAGTCCACAGATAAAGAAAATTCGCCAAAGGGAGGGTAAAAAAAGCTAATGCGTTCAGCTCCCAATCCGGGAGTAGCAGTCAAGAACGTAGATAGTAAACCTAAACCCAGATATCTCAAGAATTTTTTCATTAGAAAAACCCACTATCTAACCCTGCCAAATAAGTTTGGGCACAGAGGAAAGCGGGGCGGGATCTATAACCGCTTTCCTGTTTACACAGGCTAAAAGCACAAGAAAGCAAGTACTTACATCCATAGTTTCGCATATACGCAATAATCGGCACTGAATTAAATTTTAGGATGGTAGGCTAGCACATCATGGGTAGCAAATTTTTCAGTCAAACAGCATCAGTAGCGCGATAATTATTAATATAGAGATTAGAGATCAAAATACGTTATATGTTCTTTGCCTCCTGCGCCTGTTGTGTTGTCATCCTCAACCAACAACAAGAGCAAAACATCTCCCAGCAGAACCAGTGCCAGGATGTGCCAGTTAACCACAGTAAGAGCATGGTTAAAAGTTGCACTGTAGTTGAAAATGGTCGGGTTATCGTTAAACCATTACAAAAATCACTCAATCAGACTTCCGAGTAAATTTCAGGAATTTAACCCCTTTACTCTAAAGGTAAAACGTCGTGGAAGCGGTTGTAATCAATGTAGCGATGTCCATCGGCTGTGTGGTAGAAGATATCGACAAATTGATTGTTCCACAAAATATCATTAGCACTATAGCTATGACGGGCATGGACGACCTGTGCAACCGTTTCGTCAATGCCACTTAAAGAGACAATCAGCATAGTATTTGTCTGGCTTAAAGATTCTGGTGTCATCCCATATAGAGGACTAAACTCATCAATCACATGCATCACCGACCAGCTTAACGTGAAACTAGGTGTTTGGTTCCTCAGTAGTTTGAGATCGTAGAATCGACGCATGAACTGCCCTTCTAAGGTTACTTCGTCCCGCATCAAGTAGACCCGCATCTGCGCCTCCAGAATCATATTGCGACGCTGATTAGCGCTGCGAAATATGAGAGTTGGCATCGCATTATGAGATGTAATTACAGCAACACGACTAAACAATACACGGGCTGTGGGTCGAGAGAATCGAGCAAACGCTAGTCCCGTCATCACAGCAATTCCCACCAAACCGATCATTGCTTCAATGGTGACAATAACGTTGGCGTAAGTTGTTTTAGGATACATTGCCCCATAGCCGATGGATGCTAGAGTTTGCACGCTAAAGAAAAAGACATCTAAAAAAGAGCCAGGTCGGGCGTTAGCAATACAATCTCCACCTATCCAGTAAGCTAGGGCAAATAGAGCATTAATAGTTACATAGAAAGTACAAATTAGGATCACAAAGCCAGTCCAGGGAATCGTTAGCAGCAAATGGTAGGGATCGCGCCAGTAGGAATGCCATGTACCCATGCCCCTAATCTGAAATTTTCCATCTTGAACTTGAATCTGAATAGGCGGGATCAGACGCTGTTGGTTCTTCCGTGAGAGTCTCTTCAGTCGAAATTTCATTCCAAGTAGCCAAAAGAACGGCAACTGCTTAGTATTGTGAACTACCTCCACTGAATTTGGTACTCCAAATCAGTGGGGACTTACGGCGAATTAGCTAAAATCCTAATTTTTCCAACACTGGCTTTGTGGAAACAACGTGGCGTTCTAAACCCAGTTCTTTGGGACTAACCCCAAGTGCTAAAGCAATCAATTGGGGTAAATGTAACACTGGTAAGCCTAACTTCTGTTCAATCACCTTTTCTACCTCTGGCTGACGCGAATCTAAATTTAAGTGGCATAGAGGACAAGGTGTAACTATACAGTCAGCACCAGATGTCAAAGCATCTTGAATATGCATCCCCGCCATCTTAAAAGATTGAGTAGTGGCATAACTAGAAAGCGGCCAACCACAACATTGTGTCCGACCTCGGTAATAAATTGGTGTTGCACCCACTGCCCGAAACACATTTTCCATCGCTTCCGGTTGAAAGGGGTCATCATAAGGCATAGATTTTTGGGCGCGGAGGAGATAACAGCCATAAAAAGCCGCACATTTTAATCCAGTTAACTTCCGAGTGACACGTTTGGTAATTTCCTCTAAACCGTAATCTGTTACTAAGGCGTAAAGAAGATGTTTAACGTCGGTACTGCCGCGATAAGGTGAACAGCCTTCTTTATCCAGTAAACCATTAACCTGTTCAATGTAACCAGGGTTATTTGTCTGGCACTCTTTCAGGTGTTCGTTGACATGACCGATAACACCTTGACAAGTGCTGCAATGAGTAAGTAAAGGTAGATTTAATTCTTCTGCTAAAGCAATATTTCTGGCGTTGATTGTATCTTCTAGCAATTGAGAATCTTCTTTAAATGTGCCAGAACCGCAGCAAGCAGCTTTTTTAAGTTCAACCAGTTCAATGCCCAGTGCTTGGGTAAGCGCTTGAGTTGACTGGTAAAGTTCCCGACAAGCCCCTTGGGCAACACAACCGGGGAAGTAAGCGTATTTGAGTGTCTGAGATACCATAGAAGTATGTTTGGGTTAGAGCGATCGCTCTAAACAATAACTGTTTTATCATCCCTTGTTAGCACCGAAGTTCTGATGCTTGACGTTCAGCGACCCTTTAACTGTCTAGGTTCAAAACCGCAGCATCCACATATTTTTATTGCTAACAAGGCTGTAAGTACTGAACGAGACATTGTAAAAAATTTTAGCAATAATTGTAAAACCGAAGCATTTACACGGTATCGGCTATGGCGTAGCCCGCCCGCTCCACAACCCAAGTGTTAAGAGAAAACTTACC
>JBGTMK010000261.1:0-13592 GCA_041743605.1 Nostoc sp. | reverse complement strand
CGCTGCCAAGGAAGCTGTCGGGGCTTAATGATATATTTAGTTATCAGCTATAAAACTGATGGCTAGAATTCCATAGAAGAGTGTTTCTTTGAAAAAACACTCTTCTACTTATTATGAAATATTTTTTTGCATCAACTAATTTTTAAAAAATAGTGTATTTATGAACAACAATCAATTATCTAGCAGATTGAACGAAAATAGACTGTATACCAGATTAGTTACTACACTCAAGATACTTCAGTTTGTCGGCTTTTTTATTGTAGTTCTTTTTTTTATTGTAATATTTTCAATATTTGGTCGAGCTTTAAGTTTTGGTGGAACTAATATATTTATTTTATTACCTTTAATTTATGTGATTATTCCCTGTATTATTATATATATTCTTACAGCAGCTTTAATAGCAATTATTGACCTTTTAAGCCGCATAGAACGGAATACAAGGCCTGAATAATAACTGAGTAAAATCATACATTGAAACAGTTTTGTTGAGTAAAACGTGCTGTTACAACGTCCCCAAACTGTAAAGAACGAAGAGAATATAAATCTAGTGTAGCACCGATGAATTTGCCCGCGATCGCGGTTTCAAGGAAATCAATGCTGAGGTATTATACGCCGCCAAGGAAGCTGTCGGAGCGTAGGTTAACGGTTTAGCAATTTTTAATAATAAAGGGCATATCTTATTAAGTTCTTTAGTTAGACTTAAAGTCATAACCCCTATTTTTCAGAATAGACTTTTTTATCAGTTTTGAATTAGGTATGACTTGACAGATGATTTTAGTTACTTTTATTACATTACTGAAAGAACGCTCACGCCTCCAACCACTCAAGCTATTATGTACTGTAAAGCCTACAGCATTAGGAAATATCCCACCATGTCCAAGCAGACAAACTTGACTGATGCTCGTAAGAACCTAGCCGAACTCTGCGATCAAGTAGTTGCACATAGAGAAGTGGTAATTATCACGCGACAAGAAAGCGAAAACGTCGCCCTAATTGCTGCTGATGAACTAGATAGTTTACTAGAAACATCTCATTTACTTCGTTCACCTAAAAATGCAGTCCGTCTGTTAACTGCTTTGGAGAGAGCAAAAGCTAGAACTTTAAAACCTCAAAATATTAACGAACTACGTCAGGAGTTGGGAATTGACGAAGAAGAACAATGAAACCCAGTCCCAAGAAAATAAAATTCGAGATGCTGCATTTCACCCAGAATTTCGGGAAGACCTCGCCATACTTAACAGGTAAAAACTCACCCAGTTAGCTGGGTTACAAATCGTAAGGTTCATAACTACCCAAATTTGATATTTATTACAAAAATTAGTGCGATCGCTTGTATTTTTCTAGCAATTCTAGCGAGTAATCATAACTGTCCACACCAATAAATTTAATAATGTTAATTCGGTTTTGTAACAAGACTGAAAAGCTTCTTGCTTTTCAGTCCGTGAGAATTTGTTGCACAGTTGGGTTAATTGAAGCTTAATTTAGTTTTTGTTTTTGGATTTGTTCCCATTCCCCTTGAATACTTTGTAATGCCTTCAAGGTGCGATTTAAACGAGCTTTCTTTAACTCAGGAGTCTCTTTTTGGAACAAACTCGGAGACTTTATCACCTGATCTAGTTCAGATTGGGTGGAATGCAAGCGATCGCTCAAACAGCGTTCAAAGATTTCACTATTACCACTGCTTACATTTTCTAATAATTGGCGATATATATACTCTTTAGAACTGATTTGACCGTTGAGGGCGGTATTAACAATTTCCTCAATTAACTTGTAGTATGAGTCAGATAAGAAATTAGATGCTGTGGCTGGCGTAGTTTCTGCTGCTAAATTATTTGTTTCAGAAGTAGAAGCATCGGATATTTCTTCTTTAGTTGGTTTTACGAAAGTTTCCTCAGAAGTAGGAGATTCTTCTTTAGTTGGTGTTGGTAAAGTTTTCCGAGAATTTGTAGGTGAAGAATTTGCTTTAGAATTAGATAAATAATAATCTGCTAAAGAGCCGCAGAGAAACTCTTCACGAAAGCGGTTTATTTTGGCACGTGACTGGATTCTGCGGTAACGACGTTTCTGATACCATAAACCAGAAATGAGTAGGCCTGTGATCGCTCCTATGCCAACTCCTGTCATAGCAACCTTGGCATCTTCTAAAGTATGATTTTGTTGTCCAGATTCAACAGTCGGATTGGAAGATGCACTTTCAGCAATAGCATAGTCACTCCCTGAATTTAGCTGCACGCTAGTAGCGATCGCCGCTAGCGACAGTATAAATCTAAATATTGACTTTGATTTCCACATAATTTTGAATAGTTTAAAAATATGTTACCTATTTCTGGAGACTAACCGCATCTCCAAGGTGTGAATAGTTAAGAATCAAACTAACTAGTACAACACGGCGTAAATAAACCTACCATTTCAAACAGGCACAAGCCTTGATATATCAATCTTTTTACTTTTGACTTTTGACTTTTGAGTTCCGCCTTGCGGTACTAGTACCGCACGGCGTAAATAAGCCACCCATCTTAAACGTCTGAAACCCTTGCAAACAATTAATTACGAATTACGAATTACGAATTACGAATTACGCGCAGCGGTACTAGATCCCTCTTTTACCAAGGAAGTTCCACTCCACTCATATAAAAAATAAACTTTGTCAATAGTAGTTTATGGAAGATGTTATTATTTTTTAACATTATTTGTGCATCTAGGAATCTTGACAAAGCCATATTTTAATACCATTTACGCCTGATGTGAATTAGAAATGTCTCTGTCCTATAAGGGTTTCTAGATTCGCCCAAAACCATTGTTTCGGTACTATCTACGAAATTACAAGGCTTTCAAGACCTAATTCACATTAAACGTCATTTATCAAAGTATCTGTATCAGGTATTTCGTAAAATGGTTATGAATTATAGCGATCGCTCCGTTGCTATTGCATCTTACTGGGCATAGGACATCAATTCTATGATGACATTAAATTACTGGTGAATTGAGCAAAAGTTGGCATGGATAGCGTTTACACCAGTGTGCTGTAGGCAAGCTAAGGTTGAGTAGTTCACAAGACTTATTTATACTGACTTTTGAGCTACCTTACTCTTTAATTTCTCTGTGTGCAGTTCTATTTATAGAATAGGTTCTTCCCCTAAAGCTTAATTTATGGGTTACTGGTGCTATGGTTACTCCATCTGATTTCGCATTAGGATCAAGGCAAACAAAATAGGTACATCCCCGAAAGCTTAATTTATGGGTTACTGGTGCTATGGTTACTCCATCTGATTTGGTATTGGGGTCAGCACGATAGCAAGCCCCACGATAGATTAAGTTATAGTCCGGCTCCGACTTAGAAACTGGCTGTTGTGGATATTGGATTTCCCTACTGAATACCTTGCTTGTATAGTATTCGTGGCTTGTACTGATAAAAATAAGAATTAAGAGTAAAAGTAAAATCTGCCAAGGAGCTAACACTAAACCCAAAATTAGGCTGATAACTGCAAATAAAGTCATTAAATGTGAGATTTCATTATTACTATTTTTTAAGACAAAATAGCCAGTGATGAAACAAGCACACAGTAGAATCACAAAGTACAAAGCCATATTTCCTACATTGGGAACTAAAAGCAAAGGTATTGTTATAAGGCAGATTAAACTTATTTTAAAAGTTGTTGTTTATTTTACCTCCAATCAGCTTTAGAAGTTACCGTCCTACCGGAGTAAAAGTTTTACGTCAATGTATCTGTACTAGCTGCGATCGCAAATAAAAATTAACAGTTAAGTAAGTAGGCAAGAATAAATCAAAGTATATTAAGTAATATAAAAAATCTTGAGATTAGTTCCTAGTGTTCGTGTAGCGAACACTACAAACCTTGAATTATTCATGCCGCTCTACTTAAGGCTATCTCAAACCTTTGTGAGCAAACCTTTGGAGTGAGGTTAAAGGATTCTGTAGGGTGAGGGGTTTTGTCTCTATTCATTCAGAGAGGTGATATCTCACACATGAGGCGTGGTATAGGTGGATGCTCAGTGTAAGTGTAAAGCCTTTGCTTATTACCTCATAGCGATGTCATACAGCGATCGCATTCCTGAACGCAGAAATTTACTGATAAATAAAAATTAAAAGCGAACAAATATCACAATACAAAATTATTACTTTGGGGATCTAATAGGCAGAATAACCCACTAGAGCCTTAACCGATGTGCTTCTTGCAACAAAGTAAAAAAAGCATCATAAAAGCCTCGCAATCTCGCGTATTAAAAAAAAGCAGATGCGTGTTACTGTTTTAATCTCATTGTCTTCCCTTCGCGCCTTTCCCTATGCATCTGCACTATTTACACCCCCAACACCTTGAAGAATTAGTCAGGAGTAGTGGTATAGACTTACACTTAGTGCATCTCAATTTTAGGTCGCTCCAAGGTGTAACAGCTTATGAGTACCTGTTGATTTCTGAGCTACTCCCCCGCACCAATACCGGAATGGTGAAAGCTGGATGGTTGCAGCGTTACGCTCACATTACAGAAGGTGGTTGGTGGTGTTCGGGACTAGACCCTTTGAATAATTGGCAAATGATGGAATGGGGATGTTTTAAGCCAAACCAACCCCGACAAAATCACAATGGCAAATCCATCAAGTACGAGCATCCCCCCAGCACGCCAACGCGGGTATTTTGTTTGCGGGTAACGTTGCAAGTGTGGCAGCAGGTCGCTGGGCGTTACAATCTGGTCATGCCTGACAATATAACCATTACTGCTGATGGTGAAGCTAAAGGCTTTTGGCAATGGGTGATGCAACAGAATATTCCCCTTATCATCTGTGAGGGTGTAAAGAAAGCAGCTACCTTGTTGACGCAAGGATATGTAGCTATTGCCATTCCCGGAATTACCAGTGGTTATCGGGTTGTAAAAGATGAATTTGGCAAAGTTACCCGTCGTCAGCTAATTCCTGATTTAGCAGCATTTACGCTTACAAAGCGCAGCTTTTACATTTGCTTTGATTTTGAAACTCAACCCAAGACAATTGCTGCTGTAAATAATGCTATTTCTCAACTTGGCTGTTTATTTCAGCAAAAAAATTGTCCTGTGAAAGTCATCGAACTTCCGGGTATAGAAAAAGGGGTTGATGAATTTATTGTTGCTAAGGGTGCAAGTAGTTTCGATAAAGTTTATCGCCAAAGTGTTGATTTAGAAATTTATCTTGCTCAAACCAAACCCCACACTGAGTTAAGCATTCCTGCGGCACTTACCTTCAACCGTCCTTATATAGGTGAGATACCTTTTCCCACTTCTGGATTAGTAGGAGTAAAATCAGCGAAAGGAACGGGGAAAACTACGGCATTACAAGGGGTTGTTCAGCAAGCAAAAAGTCGAAATCAACCCGTTTTATTAATTACTCACAGAATCCTACTTGGACGATTTTTGTGTGAAAAAATTGGTATCCAATGGGGAACACATAAAGAAGATAGCGAGAAAAGGATTAATAAAACACTTACTCCTGCTCCTCCCATCCTCCGCTCTCTCTTTCCTCAGCAATCCCTTGGCTTGTGCGTTGATTCGATTTGGAAACTTAACCCGGAACATTGGCGCGGGGCAATAGTAATTTTAGATGAAGTAGAACAATCTTTATGGCATCTGTTAAATAGTAATACTTGTAAGCACAAGCGGGTAAAAATATTAAAGTTATTCCAGCAACTTATTGCAACAGTTTTAACTAGTGGAGGGTTAGTAATTGCCCAAGATGCTGATTTGTCAGATGTTTCACTTGAATATTTGCAGGGATTGGCAGGAATTAAATTAACACCTTGGGTAGTTCTCAACCAGTGGAAACCTCAGCAAGGTTGGGACGTGACTTTTTATGATTCACCAAATCCTACACCGCTAATTCATCAACTGGAATTGGATTTACTTGCTGGACGTAAATGTTATGTTACTACCGATAGTCGGGCTGGGCGTTACAGTTGTGAAACAATTGAACGTTATTTGAAAGAACGGCTACAAAAATTACGGCGACAATTTCCTAAAACTCTAGTAGTTAGTAGTCACACGACAAACACACCTGGTCACGCAGCAGTTGATTTTATTGCTGCGATTAATCAAAAAATATCTGAATATGACGGCGTTTTTGTTACTCCTAGCCTGGGTACGGGAATTAGTATTGATGTCCAACATTTCGACCGAGTTTATGGCATTTTTCAAGGGGTAATTCCTGATTCGGAAGCAAGACAAGCTTTAGCAAGAGTCAGGGATGATGTGCCGCGTGTTGTCTGGTGTGCTAAACGAGGTATTGGTTTAATTGGTAGTGGTAGTACAAATTATCGTTTGTTATCTGATTGGTATCAGGAAAATCAAAAGGAAAACTTAGCTTTGCTGAGTCCATTGCATAGAATAGATGTAGATTTACCTTTAGTTTATGACCCGATTCATTTACGAACTTGGGCAAAGTTATCTGCAAGAGTGAATGCTTCTATTCGCCTTTACCGACAATCGATGCAAGATGGTTTAATTGCTGATGGGCATCAAATTCAGGTGCGGAGTAATGCAGTTCATAATAATATTATTCGAGATTTACGTCTGGCCTTTTTGGCAACCGATGCAGATGATTTAGCTACCCGCAAAAGGTTAATTTTAGAAATTGTTAAGGTTCAAAAAGATTGGGCACAAAGTCGTCAAAAGGCTAAAGAAATTAAACGCAAAATTAAAGAGATTAAGCAGCAGAATCAACTATCTTTAGCATCTGCTGTTGCCAATGCTAAAGATATCGATTATGTGGAATATGAGCAACTATTAGTTAAGCACTCTCTAACGGATGGAGAACGCAACCAAATTAACAAATATGTTCTTAGACAAAGATATGGTGTAGAAATTACTCCTTGGCTGAAGTTGCAGGATGAACAAGGATATTATCGTCAGTTGTTAATCCACTATTATTTAACTCATGAGAGCGAATATTTTCACGTTAGAGACGAGCAAGAATGGCATCAGCAATTATCTTGGGGTGAAGGAAAAGTTTTTCTCCCAGATTTAAAAACTTATACGCTCAAAGTTGAGGCGATGAGAGCTTTAGGAATGCTTCAGTTTCTTGAAGAAAAACGCGAATTTTGTGAGAATGATTCAGATTTGATATTGCTGAAAAATATTGCTTTTCAGCATAGTAAGCATATTAAAAGAGCGCTTGGTATTAACTTAGTCGACGAGAAAGAGCAGGTTTCGGCAATAAAGATACTCAGCCGACTGTTAAACTTGTTGGGTTTGAAGCTGAAGCGAGTAAATGAGGTTTATCAAATTGATTTAGAAACGCTATATGATGGCAGGGAGAAAATATTTGCTGTTTGGCATCAACGAGATGAGTTAATGTTGGCTCATGTTAAGAGTGTTGGTTATGATTTGCCTGATTATTCTTCAGACTGGAAATTTGAAATTTTACAAACGAAGTCTGAAAAAGCGAACCAGATGGTGTCTATGCCTACTCTTCCGTTATCAACGATATAGTAATACCAATTGAGTTATGAGAAAATACGGAACCCCAAAAATCCTAAGATAAACGAGTTGAGTAAATTCTGAATAATAAAGAACGTGAAATGGAGCCAACGCCAGAGCAGTTGAAATCGTTCTACCGAATGTCAGTAAGGATAAGCAATTTGCTGCGACCAATAAATCTGGTGCGAATGGACGAAAGGACAAAACGCATAGTAATGTTGGCTGGAGAGACAATAGAGATAGAGATTTATCCTAACGGGGAGGTGGTTACAAAATGACACAGCCCAATTTTGCAAATATGACGGATGCTGAATTACGAGCTTATGTATTGCAAAACCCTGAAAATACTGAAGCTTTTCATGCGTATGTTGATCGTTTGCACACGGCTAATCCAAATCCAAGACTAATGTCGATTGAAGAGGCTGAAGCTGAATTGGAAAGGAGAGTTAATCAAGGTCAAAAATAGTACGTAAATTAAGAGTGCTTGGTGAAAATCTAGCGCTCTTTATTTTGTTTCAATCCCATTATCGGGAATCATTTATCTGAAAGTTATTTAGACACTAGAATGGTGGTTAACCGATTAGCCACCTGCCTTTTCTAATTACAAAGCTTTTCCCATAAAGTAGCTTTAACGGTATCAAGATCAACGATCTTACCGATAAATGGGTAGGATGATTCAAGAATTTCAAACATATGATCGATCAATAAAGTTTTAAATAAATGATTCCCGATAATGGGATTGAAACATTCTCATTATTGCTTATTTAGGACTTTCAAATAAATAAAACCCGTTCGCGGGATTGAAACAAAAAATTACCACAACAGGTAAAATAGTAGTTATAATTATTTTCAAAATATATCGTTAAGAATCCCAATGCTTTAGGCTACGAGAATGTCAAAAGCCAAAAAAATTATATGAATGCGGAAAATTTTTTCAACCAAGGATTAAAACACAATTTGCAAGGGGACTATCAAGAAGCGATCGCAGCCTACACCCAAGCAATCAAGCTAAATCCTGACTATGCCGAAGCTTACCATAATCGCGGGCTGATTTTAAGTGGTCAACTCAAAGATTATCGTACTGCGATCGCTAACTTTAATCGCGCCATCGAAATCAATCCCAATTTTGCCATCGCCTATTACAACCGGGCTAATGCTCGTTACTTTTTAGCCGATTATCCAGGAGCGATCGCCGATCATAACCAAGCTTTACAAATCGATCCTAATCTGGCGCAATCTTACCACAGCCGGGGGAATGCCTACTTTGCTTTGGAAAACTACGACAAAGCGATCGCAGATTATATCCAAACTATCGAAATGAGTACCCAATTAGCTGATAACATCAATATTGATATCGCCAACGCTTATCATAATCGCGGTGTAACTCGTTTTGAACGTGGTGATCATCAAGGAGCGATCGCAGATTTTCAGCAAGTTTTACAATGGCATCCCCATTTTGCAGCAGCTTACAGCAATCGCGGCAATATTCACCATATCTTAGGAAATTATCAGGAAGCGATCGCTGACCATAACCAAGCATTACAATTAGATCCTAACTTGGCGGAGGCTTATCATAACCGAGGTAATGCCTACTACGCTTTAGCAGATTATCAAAGTGCGATCGCAGATTACAACCATGCCCTAAAAATCAATCCCAGCTTTGCCGGAGCGTACTATAATCGGGGCTTGGTGCTTGCTCACCTCAAAAACTATCATGAAGCAATCGAAGACTTTAACCAAGCATTAAAGCTGAATCCTGATGATGTGCAAGCTTATTGTGAGCGTGGTCTGGTTCGTAGTAATCTTGAAGATTACGAGGGTGCGATCGCAGATTATGACCAGGCGTTACAAGAAAACCCGACTCTAGCTTTAGTATACGGCTTTCGCGCTAATGCTCGTCGCCGATTGGGAGATTATCAAGGTGCAATTGAAGATAGCAATCGTCTTTTACAACTCAATCCTAATTTAGCAGAAGGATATTGCGATCGCGCAGCAGCTCGTCGTTCTTTAGGAGATCATAAAGGCGCAATTAAAGATTATGATCGAGCATTACAGATTAATGATAATTTAGCCGCAGCTTATTATGGTCGGAGTATTGCCCGTGAAGCTATGCAAGATTTACAGGGTGCAATTGATGATAATACTCAAGCCATAGAACTTGTTCCTGACTTTTCTCAAGCCTATTGTAATCGGGGAAATGCTCGTCGTCTTTTAGGGGATGAACAAGGAGCGCTCGCAGATTATAATCAAGCATTAAAAATTAATCCTGATTTAATTGAAGCATATTACAACCGAGGTTCTACCCACTATGCTTTAGAAGCTTATGAAAGTGCGATCGCGGATTATACCCAAGCATTACAATATAATCCCCAATCTGCCGCATTTTACAGCGATCGGGCCAATTCTCGCTATGCCATAGAAGATTATCAACGCGCAATAGAAGATTACAGTCGAGCGATCGCCATCGACCCCAGCTTTGCCGAAGACTGGTACAATCGGGGTCGTAGCCGTTCTCTGTTGGGAGATTTAGAAGGAGCGCTTGCAGACTTAAACCAAGCCTTACAGCGTCAGCCTAATTGGGCTTCAGCTTACATCCTTCGGGCAGATGTCTACCGCAATCTGGGAGACTCTCAAGGAGCAATTACCGATTTCCAGAAATCCGCAGACTTGTATTATCAAGAAGGAAATATTCAGTATTACCAACAAATTATTGAGCTAATTGAACAGCTTTGAAGAACCCCACCCCGCCAAAGCTAGGCTTTGTCTTCCCTCCCCGCTTGCCTATGGTGTACACACAAGTCCTTCTCACCCCCTCTAACTCCCCCTTGCCAAGGGCTACGGTGTACACACAAGTCTTGTCGCAGTCATATCTTTATTAAAAAATCTCGGACTGCGTTTCTATCCCGTCTCGGAATGAATTCCGAGTCTCATAGCTGAAGTCCACTTAAGTGGACTGAACAATCAATTTAGTCCACTTAAGTGGACTTCAGCTATTAGCCCTGAACTTTAGTTCAGGGCGGGATGCGGGTAATGTGGGTAAAAGAGTTGAAACCTATGTGGACAGCACTTGTGTGTACACCGTAGCCCCGCTTGCGGGGAGGGGATTAAGGGGTGGGGTGCAATGACTGTGGGAATCGCAACTAAATTATCCATACATAATATTATTCAAAGCGAAAGCGTTCCATGAAGCGGCAGTCAATCCAATCTTTGTAATGCCACAATAGTTTGTGGGGTGGTAAGGTGATGATACCTCGTGTGGCTATGGCTCGTTTGTCTCCTGTACCGATTAAACTCAAATATTCTTTCTGTAGTCTATAAGGTTTAAGTGACTTACCTAATAAAATTCGCTGCAAATTCTCAAACAAAGGCTTACCTTGCCTAACAGCAAATACCCCAGCTTTCGGACGCGGATGATTTACCATTGTGGCAATATCACCAGATGCAAATACCTGCGGGTGGGTTTGAGATTGTAATGTGTCTTCTACCAGAATAAAGCCTTGCTCATCAGTTCCTAGTCCAGCGGTTTTTAACCATTTGGGTGCTGATGCTTGTGTTACCCAAAAAATTTTATTGCACTCTACTTTCAACCCAGATTCAGATTTAATTTCAAATACTTCTTTAGTTTCCTTGTGCGTTATGGGTGCAATTTTACACACAGTTTCCCCAAGATGTAACTTAATACCCCGTTCAGTTAAAATTTGCTGAAATTGATGCCGCACTGATTGATGGTAATTGGGCATCAGTTCTTGTCCACGCTGAAATAAATGAACTTTCAGGTTTTGATTAGGCTGTTGAGTTTTATCCAATATCTGATGTAAACGCGATCGCATCGCTAGCGCTAATTCTACACCGCCAGCGCCACCACCGACGATCGCAAGGCTAATTGGTTCTTGAGGATTTTTACCTACAGCTGCAATTAGTTCATACCAATGCTCTAATAGCTGCAATACTGGTTTAGCTGCGATCGCATATTCTGCCGCACCTGATACAGATATTGTGGCTGGAGTGCTGCCAATATCAACAGACAGCACATCAAAATCTACCGCAAGTCCGTTAGCACAAAGAACTTTGTTGTTTTCCAAGTCTAGGGCAACTACCGTGTCAATATACAACTGTGCCTGAGCAAAGTTCGCCAGGGGTCGCAAGTCAATATGGCATTCGTCATGGGTGTAAAATCCGGCAATGTGTCCTGGTAACATTCCAGAGTAAGCTGTTTTTGAAGTCGCGGTAATTAACGTTAAACGTACTCCAGGCAACGGTTTCATCCCAAACATTCTCATCACAATAGCATGGCTGTGACCGCCACCAATTAATACCAGGTCTTTAACTCTTGACTGTGATTTTTGGTGCATTTTAACTGCAAAACGCTGTAACTAAGTAGAACGGCGTGAATAATTCAAGGTTTGTAGTGGGGACTTTAGTCCTCTCTTAAGGGCTAAAGCCCTTACTACAAGCTAATTAAATTAAATTTTACATTACTTAATGTAGTTTGGTTTTTTCTCGCCGACTTACTTAATTCGTAACATAATTTGGTTTCTTCCCACCGATTTACTTATTACTCAAAAGTTATATTCTTTATTTTGTTTGTTGCATTAACATAGTCAATATTTGAATAGGCATGAAACAATAGCATCACCAATATTTTTTGAGAAAACACTGTGAGCATTTGACGAAGCTTTTTAGTAACAATTAATGCTTTTAATCCCATGAAAAATATTTTACCAAAAAATAATATCCAGCTATCAAAAATATTCCTCTGGATATATGAACTCCAGGAAAAATTGAAAATAACTCAGTATCAGTTGCCAAAACAACGCTTAAAAATAGCTAGTGAACAGCTAGGAAATAAGACAATAGAAACCAGTCTAGCGATAATTAGTAATTTAGAGCAAATTTCCCGTAATTATCCACAGTATCACTGGATAGTTATGGATATTTTGACTACTTTTGTCCGAGAAAATTCTCCTTGTATACCCCAAGAGGAATTCAAGAGCAATCTATCAACAAAAGTTCGTGTAGATATTCAAGCAGCGCTGACTGTTATCGCCAGAAGAGATGTAAACCAAGACCCAGAAAATGAGCAACTTGATTTGAGCTTGACGAATATGAGAGGAGCAAACTTGAATGGGGCGAATTTAAAACAGACAAATCTCTATCAAGCTAATCTTGCCCAAGCCAATCTTAGAGAAGCTAATCTAGCGGGGGCAATACTTAGTGCAGCTAATCTAGAAGGAGCTAACTTATATTTAGCCAACCTAGAAGGAGCAATTATCAGTGCAGCGAACCTTTCTAGAGCTAATCTTTCTAGAGCTAACCTGCATTGTGCAAGTTTATATCTAGCTAGGTTGGATGGGGCAATTCTCAATGATGCCATATTCGATGGGGCAAACCTCAGAGAAACCAAATTCTCTAAGTGAAATACTAATATCATGCCCGCTTGATTACTTTTCCCTACTCCCTACTCCTTACTCCCCATTTCCTATTTTTAGGGTAATTCATAATTCTTGTACCGCAAGAGTTTCATTGATTTAGAATGAGTAGTTTATTTCTACCGTAATATAGAAGTATATTCGATATTATTCCCTAGTTCAATGAGTATCTTGACACCTATTATAATTTTCTGCTAAGTGCTATACTATTTTTCCGCAACATCTAAGTAATAATTCTAGGTTGTAAGGAAAATCTTTACCATGTCTTCTAAAAAGACAGACGCTCTGTTGAATTGGTTGATAACTATAACAGTTATATTTGGCTTCTCATTGACTGTAATTTTTTTCGTATTGTCTAGTATTAAAGAATTGTCAATTCAGGAAAAAATTCAGTATAGAAACCAAGCATTAACAACTACTGCAATAGTTTTTCTAGCATCGGCAGCAATGTTTAATACTTATTATGCAGCAAGGCGTGCCCAAGCGATGCAGAAAAATGCGATCGCAGCGGAGAAAAACCTGGAAATTGGCCTTCAAAATGCAAAACTCAATCAAGACAGATTGATTGCAGAACGCTTTATGGGGGCAATTTCCCAGCTTGGTCATGAAAAGGTTGAAACCCGGACAGGCGCAATTTATGCACTAGAAAGAGTTGCTCAAGATTTTCCTAAAGAACACTGGACAATTATGGAAATTCTTACT
>JBGTMK010000260.1:0-7562 GCA_041743605.1 Nostoc sp. | reverse complement strand
GGCTCGATATAGTAATTAATTGTTTTGGCTACGCCAAAAAGCATTAATTACTATATCTCTCCACTCCCGCGCATTCATCCCACACTCCTAAGAGTGAGTGTGGGGCTTCTGCTGATCTAGCTAAATGTGGGGAAAGGCATTGAAATACCAGAGTTAAATCAGTCACAGGTGCAGAATTTAGCACAGCGCCTCCAACTCTCTTGGAATGGAGAGCAAGTTGTCCAACTAATGGCGATGGTTGGTGGGCATCCTTGGCTGGTGAAAGAGGCACTGTATAAAATTGCACGATGCGAACTGACGTTGAAAGAACTATTGACAATTGCTCCCACTCAAGAAGGCTTATACAGCGACCATCTGCTTGATCAATTGTCGATTTTGCAGGACAATCCAGAACTAAAGCAAGCCATGAAGCAAGTAGTTATTACCAATAGCCCAGTTAGAATAGATTCTGATAAAGCATCTAGATTACGAAATATGAGACTGGTGAAATTCACAGGCAATGATGTTCTGCCTTTGTGTGATTTGTATCGCCTGTATTTTCGCGATCGCTTAAGTGTGTAATGATGATTTCAAATTCCCCCGAAATTTGCCCCAGCACCTCTTTGCAAGTAGACAGAGGAGACGGAGAATGATGAGTGTGCAACTGCATTGGACATAACTTATGAATCCATCGCCTAACCCAGACTACGAATACCAAGTTCGTGGGGGTAGTTTACTTCCTGATTCCCCTACTTACGTCACACGGCAGGCAGATGACGACTTATACAAAAAGTTAAAAGCAGGAGAATTCTGTTATGTTCTGAACTCGCGGCAGATGGGTAAATCGAGTTTGCGGGTAAGAACCATGCAAAGGTTGCAGGAAGAAGGGATAGCTTGTGCTGAGATTGATATTACTACCATCGGCACTCAGGATGTCACCCCTAATCAATGGTATGCAGGTGTAATTGACAGCCTAGTTAGAAGTCTAAAACTAAACGATAATTTTGATTTAGAAAGCTGGTGGAGAGCGCAAAGATTACTGCCCCCATTGCAACGATTAGGCAAGTTCCTTGAAGAAGAGATGCTAGCTGCTATTCCTAAAAAAATTGTCATTTTTGTAGATGAAATCGATAGCGTTCTCAGTCTCAGTTTTTCGACTGAGGATTTCTTCGCTTTGATTCGAGCCTGCTATAACCAACGTGCTGATAAACCAGAATATAGACGCCTCACATTTTGTCTTTTAGGGGTAGCAACTCCCTCATATTTGATTCAAGATAGACAGCGTACACCTTTTAATATTGGTCAAGCCATTGAACTCAAAGGTTTTGATCTAGATGAAGCCGAGCCTTTAACTATGGGATTAGTAGGTAAAGTCAGTAATCCCCAAGAAAAGCTAAAAGAGGTTTTGGAATGGACTGGTGGACAACCTTTTCTTACTCAAAAGCTTTGTCAATTTATTCTAGATGATCAGCAAAGATTGTCTGTAGAGGAATTAGTGCGATCGCGGATTATCCAAAATTGGCAATCTCAGGATGATCCAGAGCATTTGAGGACAATACGTGATCGCATTTTCAGCAACAAGCAGCCGGCAGATCTGTTGCTTGAATTATATGAACAAATTTTGCGAAAAGGAGAAATTGAAGAAGATAATAGTCCGGGACAAATAGAATTGCGCCTGTCAGGATTGGTAGTTAAGCAAAATGGCAAATTAAAAGTTTATAACCGCATTTATGAGTGTGTTTTTGATAACAACTGGGTTAATCAGGCGTTAGCAAATTTGCGACCTTATGCAAAGGAATTAGCAGCATGGCTAGAGTCTAATCGTCAGAATAAATCTGATCTCTTAGAGGGGCAGAAATTACGACAAGCTCAAGCATGGGCAGAACATAAACAGTTGCTTGTTGAAGATTATCAATTTTTATATGCTAGCCAAGAATTAGAAACACGAAAGCAACAACTTTTATATGCTAGCCAAGAACTAGCAACACGAAAGCAGCAACGCCTTGTCTTAGGGCTTGCTCCAGTACTACTAATTTTAGTACTTGGATTGTCATACTGGAAATTATCAGAAAAGAATTCAGTTACTAACAATCCGCCAGTCCCAACACCGTCAATAACAGAACAACCAGAACAACAACATCTAGTATCACCATTCCTTAGCGAAGGTGAGCGTACTTTGTTTGGTGGAAGTGAAAATCCAAGTCGCGCTCAGGCTTTTAAAGCTTTTCAAGAAAAACGTTATACTGATGCTGTTAATTATTTTAAAAGAGCTAGACAAGCCTTTCCTTTTGACCCAGAGTTGCAAATTTATTACAACAATGCCAAAGCATATCAACAAGGCAACCCACTCACTCTAGCAGTCGCTTTACCAGATACTAATAAAGAAGCGGGTATTTCTAAAGAACTATTGCGAGGAGTTGCACAGGCACAAGATAATTTTAACAGTTTAGGTGGAGTGAATAAGCGATTTTTAAATATAGTAATTGCCAATGATGGCAGCGCTCAAACTCAAGCTCAAAAAGTTGCTGGAGAGCTAATTAAAAACCAAAAAAATATTCTAGGAGTTATTGGACACTATACTAGTCCAAATAGTGCAGCAGCACTACCTCAGTATGAAAGCGCTGGTATCGCAATGATATCTCCGGGAAGTACAAGTACCTCACTTAATAGCAAAGTATTTTTTAGAACAGTACTTTCTACGGAAGTAAATGCTGGGAAGTTAGCAGGTTATGCTAAGAATCAGGGTTATAGAAGAGTAGTTATTTTCTACAATCCTGATGATACTTATAGTAATAACGTAAAAGAACAGTTTGTAAGCTCATTTAAAGATAATAATCATGAAGTTATACGTACTATAAATTTGGCTAATGCCTCATTAGATACATCTGCCGAAATTTTAAAAATTAATCAGCAAGATAAAGCAGATGCAATTGTTCTGTTTCCGAATACAGAGTTAACTTCCGTGCCACTTGCAATTGCCCGCGCTCAGGGAAGCAAAAAATTGCCTCTGTTAGGAGGAAATGCTTTGTATAATGAAAACACTTCGAAATCAGGTGGAGAAGCTTTTAAAGATTTGGTTATATCTGTAGATTGGTTTGCAGAAGAGCAAAACTCAAAAGAATTTGCAGATAAAGCTAGGAAAAGATGGGGAGGACAGATTAGCTGGCGCACAGCTACAGCTTATGATGCAACTAAGGCTTTTATCAAAGCTATATCTATGTCTAACAATCCCTCTCGCCAGACTGTTTTGCAAAATCTTCAATCTATTAATCTTTCATCGAGCGAGACTTCAGGATATCCACTCCAGTTTGATGAAAAAGGCGATCGCCAACAAGAACCTGTTCTTGTCAAAGTAGTTAAAGGTAGCGATGGTCTGTTTAAATTTGAACAAGTTAAGTAACGAAGAAATTTATCGTCACTCCAAAACAAGCGATCGCATTTATTTCGTAGAGGTGAGGTTATCTAAAACTTGCTGAAATTCTGCTGTGGAAGGAATTGCGATCGCACTTTTATGAAGCATTTTTAGCACAGATGGTTCTTCTTGGGGTTGATTATCCATTTGTGCTAGCGGTTATGCTACCTGTGGCATAACTATATTATGCCCCACCCCGTACCCAAAATTAATTCTGAATGGGGTAAGTTGCTCGGTCATGAATTAAAACAAAAAGTACCTCTGTGCCATTGGTAAAACTGTTGCAGGTTCACAAATCAGCAACTCTCCATCAGCCCTGACTTGATATGTTTCTGGATCTACTTCAATGTGGGGTAGTGCATCATTCAGCTTCATATCCCGCTTACTCAATTGCCGTGTTCCAGAAACTGCAACTGCTGCTTTTTGTAAACCTAGCTGGCTGGGAATTTCTTTCTCTAAAGCTGTTTGTGAAACAAAAGTTAATGATGTGGCATGACGCGCCCCTGCAAAACTACCAAACATCGATCGCATATACACTGGTTGAGGTGTAGGAATACTGGCGTTAGCATCGCCCATTTGCGCCCATGCAATCATTCCGCCTTTAATTACTATTTCTGGTTTCACGCCAAAAAATGCCGGACGCCACAAGCATAAATCTGCTAATTTTCCCTCTTCCACTGAACCGACATATTCAGCAATTCCGTGAGCGATCGCTGGATTAATCGTATACTTAGCAACATATCTTTTTGCCCTAAAATTGTCTGCTTTTTGCTCAGTCCCTTGTGGGTTAAGAGTTCCCCGTTGCATCTTCATTTTGTGAGATGTCTGCCAGGTGCGAATTATCACTTCGCCTACCCTTCCCATCGCCTGGGAGTCGGAAGAAATCATGCTAAATGCACCTAAGTCGTGCAAAATGTCTTCAGCAGCAATGGTTTCCCGACGGATGCGAGATTCGGCAAAAGCAACATCTTCAGCGATCGCAGGATCAAGATGATGACATACCATCAACATATCCAGATGTTCGTCTAAGGTGTTGAGGGTGTAAGGACGTGTGGGGTTAGTAGAAGATGGCAAAACGTTGGCTTGGCTGCAAACTTTGATGATATCTGGTGCATGTCCGCCACCTGCGCCTTCAGTGTGGTAAGTGTGGATGACACGATTCTTGAAAGCTGCGATCGTATCTTCGACAAATCCGGCTTCGTTCAGAGTATCAGTATGAATCGCTACTTGTACATCATATTCATCGGCAACGCTAAGACAAGTATCAATTGCTGCGGGTGTGGTTCCCCAGTCTTCATGAAGTTTTAACCCCATTGCACCGGCATTTACTTGTTCTACAAGTCCTTGGGGTTGACTAGTATTTCCTTTGCCCATAAATCCTAAGTTGACGGGAAAAGCATCAGCAGCTTGCAACATTCGGTAAATATTCCAAGGGCCGGGAGTGCAGGTAGTGGCATTTGTACCTGTGGCGGGGCCAGTACCGCCGCCGATCATGGTAGTAATTCCAGAAGCGATCGCAACTTCAATTTGTTGGGGACAAATAAAATGAATATGGGCATCAATACCGCCAGCAGTGAGAATCATTCCTTCACCAGCTAAGGCTTCGGTTCCAGCGCCAATAATAATATCTACATTATTTTGAATATAAGGATTTCCGGCTTTACCAATTTTGAAAATCTTGCCATCTTTAATGCCAATATCTGCTTTGACAATACCCCACCAATCGAGAATTAAGGCATTAGTAATTACTAAATCTACAGCACCATCGGCGTTAGAAATTGGGGATTGTCCCATTCCGTCTCGGATGACTTTACCGCCGCCGAATTTCACTTCGTCGCCGTAGGTAGTGAAATCTTGTTCAACTTCAATAAATAATTCTGTGTCTGCAAGTCGGATGCGATCGCCTACTGTTGGGCCATAAGTTTCTGCGTAGGCGCGGCGATCCATTCTGTAAGGCATAATACATTCCTTGAGACTGAGGTTATGATTGAGTTTAAACGCAAAGGGGCGCAAAGGTACGCGGAGTATGGATGAGAATGATTTGAGTGGGCTGATAATTGGCTGTGGGATGCGAGTGCATACGGCGTTGGGGCCAGGTTTATTAGAGTCAGCGTATGAGGAGTGTTTGTGTTATGAATTGAAGAAGAGAGGATTTTATGTAGGTAAGCAAGTTCCATTACCGTTGGTGTATGAAAAAGTAGAATTAGATTGTGTTTATCGATTAGATTTAATAGTAGAAAATAAAGTAATTATTGAAATTAAATCTGTGGAATCTATCAAACCAATTCACTCGGTACAGCTTTTAACTTACCTTAAACTCACTAATTGTAAACTCGGTCTTCTCCTCAACTTTAATGTCCTTCACCTCAAAGACGGCATTAAACGTGTAGCCAATAAACTCTAACTCCGCGTACCTTTGCGTTTACCTTTGCGCTTCTTTGCGTTTAAAAAATTCTTCTTAAAGACTGCCATTAACTTTGCTATTAAATCCATAAACTTGGCGGCTACCAACTAAGGGGACTAAAGTCACTTCTTTTTCATCGCCTGGTTCAAAGCGAACTGCTGTTCCGGCGGGGATATCGAGACGCATTCCTCGCGCTTGTTCTCTGTCAAAGTTTAAGGCTGTGTTGACTTCATAAAAGTGATAATGGGAACCGACTTGTATGGGGCGATCGCCTGTATTTGACACTTGTAATTTTATAGTTGGACGACCAACATTTAATTCAATTTCACCTACTGGTGTGATAATTTCCCCAGGAATCATAATAAATTCAAAAATTAACGAATTGGATTATGTACTGTCACTAACTTTGTGCCATCAGGAAAAGTTGCTTCTACCTGTACGTCATGCACCATTTCAGGTATCCCTTCCATCACATCATCTCGCGTCAATAGAGTTGTACCATAACTCATTAACTCAGCTACAGTTTGCCCATCCCTTGCACCTTCTAAAATGGCAGCAGAAATATAAGCGATCGCTTCGGGATAATTCAGTTTTAAACCCCTTCCTTTCCGTCTTTCTGCTAATAAAGCAGCAGTAAAAATTAATAGCTTATCTTTTTCCTGCGGCGTAAGTTGCATTAATACCTCCTTCTCTGTGGTTTGTTCAAACCTGCCACACTCTTGGTATACAATTACCACGATTTAAAAAAGAAACTCGCAGTAATTGCCAAACATCAATAAACCAGTTTCTCACCTCAGATGTAGAAGCACCGCGATATCGACACAATAATCCATGTTGTAATCGGCTAACACCCGCTTCTTCTTTCCCATCCCATAAATTTCGCGTCTTTTCGACAATTTCTCCTGAAACTGCACCACCAACCCAAACTAGACTACCTACTATTGGTTTTCCAGCCAAACCATGAGGACTGTGAAAAATATCTTCGCTACCCCGTAACCATTGCCGATCAATCCACAAGGGAACACCTTCTTGCCAAATTTCTGTGTGCGATCGCCATTCTCCCTGTAAGAATTTTTCTCCTCTAGCACTGCGACCAAATCGGGTAATTTCCCAGCCTAACCAACTGCCCCCGGTTGCTAATTCTACCCGTAAATCTTGCCGATAAATCGCGTCGTTAAATAAAATTGTCTCTTGCGGAAACCATTCTAAACAAGCACCAGCATCAACTTGCATCTGGATGGTTTGTCTAGCTTGTAAGCCATTACTGCGGTATATCTTGCTTGCAGCCGCCGTGGTGATTAAGGTTTGAGCTTGGGGTTGGAGGTGAATATTAGAAGATAAGCGATCGCCTCCCACCATTCCCCCAGCCGTGTGTAAAATTACGCTATGACAAACTTTTTCCCCTTCTGGATAAAATGGGCGTTGTACCTTCAGGGGCGCTTGTTGGTGATTGTAAATCAATTGGGTTTTACCCTGGCGATCGGCATAAACTAAATTAAGTTTGCCATGCCAACCTTCTGCTGTTTCTGAGTTGCAAATCATTTATAAATTCAAGATTAAAGTTCAGACACATTGAGAAATTACCTGAAAGCGTTTATTTAGCAACATCTGATGAGCTTCAAGGTTTAGTAGCTCAAGGACGGACTGTTACTGAAACTTTACAAATTGCCCGTGATGTAGCGTGTAAGTTATTAGAAGCACAATCTCAATATCAACAACTAGATTATTTGCAACCAATAGCTGAACAATTTAACTATCCTTAAATTT
>JBGTMK010000259.1:0-29117 GCA_041743605.1 Nostoc sp. | reverse complement strand
TTGCGTTACCTCATCTGGAAGCTCAATCAGCCCAGCGGGATTTTCGGGTAATTGCGATCGCTGTTCATCACTCAAACCGTTGCGATATTCTTCATCTTTCCAAGCGCGGATGATGTCATTAGTTGTCATTTTTCAACTCCTTTGATGTTTTTTATGAAATAGACCTAAGCCTTCAGAAATTAAACTGTGCTGAGGTCGCTCTGTGCCTATCTACGATGGCTTTGAATGTTTATGCAACCTAGTACCGCAAGGCGGAAGTCAAAAGTCAAAATGAAGACAGCGTAAGGTTTTTTTTGATTGGGAATGGGTGGTTTATTTACGCCGTGCTGTACTAGTGGGAAAATTTTTTACAAAATCTGGAAAATGCCTGGAACGCTGTGTATTACAATTAGTTAGCAATTCGTAAACTTTAAATTTTCTATACTCGCAAAGTTTTTATGCAACCCCGACAGGGCATTATTGAAATCTTCTCGACCTTTGTGCAGTTTGATGCAGATAGGTTCAATGTTTGGGCAACAGATAGCAAACTACAGCGAAGTATCAAAAAATGCTTAGAACAATACCCGCAACAGACATCTGAGCGTTTTTGGGTGCTTTACTGGTACAAAATCTGGCAAGTAGAATCTAGCCCTCTAGCAGTGGGGCATATTTCGGCTTATTTGCAAGAGGTATGCTACTGGGCTGCTAGAAAAATAGCCGTAAACTTTATCAGTCAATTTTCTATTGCTGATTGTTTTCAGATTGCGATTCCCTGTGTTTATAAAATTCTCAAAAATTTTAATCCTGAATACAGTACAAATTTAAAAACCTATGCAGAATATGCTTTTGAACGTTTCCTCAAAGATTCATTACGTCTAAGAAAGGAAGCAGATATATGCACAGATTGGGCGTTACTGCATAAAATTAGCCGCAAGCGGTTGGTAAATTCCTTAGAAAATGCTGGTCTTAATAGTCAAATTATCAATAATTACGTCTTAGCTTGGGAATGTTTTAAGGAACTCTACACCAGTGACAGCCAAACTATTCGTCAGTTGGGAAAACCTAATACCATCACATGGCAAGCTATTACTCAGCTTTACAATAGACAAACTTTGAGCCAACTGACTCCAGAAACTTTGGAAAAATGGCTGAGTACCTGCGCTAAAGCGGTACGAGACTTTCTTTACCCCAAGTTTGTGTCTGTAGATGCTCCCATTAATGGACAAGAATCAGGTAATTTGTTGGATATATTACCCGCAGATTTACCAGCATCCTTACTTACCGAAATCATCGCCGAGGAAGAATCAACAACTAGACAAACACAACAAGACCAATTAAACCAAGTTTTGATGGCTGCTTTAGCAGCATTGGATATTCAGGCTCAAAAATTAATCCAAGCTTATTATGAGCAAAAGCTAACTCAACAACAAATAGCTGAACAGCTAGAAATGAAGCAATATACAGTCTCTCGCCGCCTTACCAGCATCAAACGCTCATTACTCACTACCCTATCGCAGTGGAGTATCGATAGTTTGCATATCTCCCCTACACCCGTCGTACTGGATGCTATTAGTAAAAGTCTAGAAGAATGGCTTAACAATTACTATACCCACCCCCACCCCCACCTTTAAAGTAGAACCTCTTGAGATTATGTTTGATGCTTCCCTTGCTTTCGCTGTTGAGAATGATTTGGTGCTAGAAATGATTCAGACATTGCCAAATATAGAATATAACTACTCTACCTCTGGTGGTTATCAGCGTGCTTGGCTCAATCAAATCTGTTTGAGTACATTTTTAGCTTGGTTGCAAGAGGAAATTACACCGAATGTGAGAGTGCATCCCAACACAGCAGCCTTACCGAGTTTTTGGGAAGTAGTCAATGGTACAGCTATGAGTTTTGATAACTCTCGTTTGGTTTTACTTCCTACCTTAGCGATGGATGTGGATGAGTTGCGTGTACCTCAAGAATGGGTGGATATTCCAGAATGGGTGGCGGATTATTACTTAGCGGTGCAAGTAAATCCTGATGAGGAGTGGATTAGAATTTTGGGCTATACAACTCATCAACAATTAAAAACTTTAGGGGTTTATGATGAGAGCGATCGCACTTACAGTTTAGAATCTGATCATTTAATCGCAGACTTGAATGTACTTTGGGTAACTCGCCAATTGTATCCTGAAGAAATCAGACGTGCGTCGATTCCTCCCCTAACACCTTTACCCCAAACCCAAGCAGCCAATTTACTCCAAAGATTAAGTAATGCAGATATCAAATTCCCCCGCTTAGAAATCCCTTTTTCCCTTTGGGGAGCATTAATCGCTCATGGCGGTTGGCGACAACGCTTGTATGAATTACGCCAAGGAATTGTCCAACCAGTATCAATCGGGGAATGGCTGCAAGAAGGTGTATCAAATTTTGCTCAACAACTCGGCTGGGAACGACGACAATTTACAGCCTTACCTTCAGGGATGAGGAGTCTAGAAAGCCAAGGGTCTATTCTCGGTTTATCTCGACAAATCTTAGTAGCTGGTAATACTTATGAATTACGAGTTTTCCCTAAAAGCAACCCAGAAGAACAAATTTGGCGTTTTGAATTACGCAATACAAACCCAGAAAATATGATTCCTGTAGGGTTTAAACTCAAACTGCTGACGGAAGACTTACAGCCATTTCCTAATAATGAAGATATAGCAGCAACGCCTGTAGAAGAATTGTATGTAGAGGTGATGTTAGAACCCGGTGAAGGGTTAGTTTGGGAAGTCACACCTTTACCAGCAGAATATGAGCGCGAAATTTTACGTTTTTAGTTGCAAGGGGCTTGTTCTGTGTGACTCCGTGGTTTAATTAACGACGGAGGTATGGAGACACAGAAAAAAGTGAAGAAGATTATTAATTTTTGTTTACTACTTGTGTTAAGTGTACTCTTATGTGTTGTGCTGAGTCCAGCGATCGCAAGCATTTCTCAAACGAGAATAATTAATCAAGATTCACAATCGCAAATTGTCGAAAGCCAAACATTATATGAAAGTGGTAGATTTGCTGAAGCGGTGCAAGTTTTACAGCAAGCAGTCCAAGCATATCAACAGCAGGGAGATGCTTTAAAACAATCTGTGGCTTTGAGTAATCTATCTCTGGCTTATCAACAACTTGGTGATTGGCAACAAGCTCAAATTGCTATTACCAATAGTTTAGATTTACAAGGCTTTCAAGCACAAGGTACAACTAATAAAAATTTAGCAGTTTTAGCTCAAACTTTAGATATTCAAGGACGCTTACAACTCTTGACAGGTAAGCCAGAAGTAGCTCTGACTACTTGGGAAAAAACTGAAGATATTTACACCAAGCTGGGAGATAAAAACGGTATTGCTTTGGCACTAATTTATCAAGCTCAAGCATTAAGAAATCGAGGGTTTAATAAGCAAGCTATTAAAAAGCTAGAACAGGTAAATCAAACCTTAGCATCTCAAGGTGATTCTTTGGCAAAGGCAGCAGTTTTACTTTCCCTTGGTGATACATTAGAAAATGTAGGGGAATCAGAAAAATCTCGGCTGGCTTTAGAGCAAAGTTTAGCAATTTATCAAAATTTAAAGTTACCAGAAAATATTGCTTCAAGTCTGCTTAGTTTAGGTAATAATGCTCGGAATCAACAAAAAATTCCCCAAGCGATCGCATTTTATCAACAAACATTTGATACATCAACTTCACCCCTCACAAAAATTCAAGCAAAACTCAATCATCTCAATTTACTAATTGAGGAAAAACAATTCACAGCAACACAAACCTTAATTCCAGAAATTCAATCTCTACTTGCACAACTTCCACCCTCACGCCCATCGATTTACGCCCGGATTAACTTTGCTCACAGTTTGTCTATTTTAAATACTCCCGAATCCCAAATTGCTCAACTCCTCGCTACAGCTGTACAACAAGCCCGGAGTTTGGATGATATCCGAGCCGAAGCCTATGCTTTAGGGAATTTGGGTAACTTGTATGAAAAAACCCAACAATTTGCTGAGGCTATTAACCTCACAGAACAGGCTTTGATATTGGCGCAAACCAGCAACGCACCGGAAATTACTTATTTGTGGCAATGGCAAATGGGTAGATTATTAAAAGCCCAAGGTAATTTTACCGGAGCGATCGCAGCTTATGATGCAACTGTAGAAACATTAGAGTCACTGCGTACTGACTTAGTAGCAGTCAATCAGGATATACAGTTTAATTTCCGAGATAATGTAGAGCCAGTTTATCGTGAGTCGGTGGTTTTGCTGCTGCAAAATTCTGGAGAAAAACCCGACATTAAAACATTAGATAAAGCTAGAACACGTATAGAGGCGTTACAGTTAGCAGAACTGGATAACTTTTTCCGAGAAGCTTGTTTAGAAGGACAAAAGGTAGTTTTAGATCAAGTAGTAGACAAAGAAAATCCCAACACTGCCATACTCTATCCAATTATTCTGCCAGAACAACTGCAAGTAATTGTTAAAATTCCTCAGCAACCACTGCGTCATTACACAGTTAACAAATCTCAGGTTGAAGTTGAGCGTACCTTGGCAGAAATGCGGGAATATATTTTAGAACCCGATAGAACGGAAGAAGTACGAACCCTTTCCCAAGAAGTCTATAACTGGTTAATTAAACCTATTGAATCTGATTTAGCCACAAGTAAAGTTAATACTTTGGTATTCGTGCTAGATGGAGCCTTAAAAAATATACCCTTAGCTGCTCTTTACGACGGGGAGAAATATTTAGTAGAAAAATACGCTGTTGCTCTTAGTTTAGGGCTTCAGCTATTAGCACCCAAACCTCTAGCTCAAACACCATTGAAAGTACTGGCTGCTGGTTTAGTGCAACCTCCGCCGGATTTCCCAACATTCTCACCCTTACCAGGAGTCAAGTTAGAATTTGACCTCATTGCTCAAACAGGAGCATCTACCAAAAAACTACTAGATCAAGACTTTACCAGCAGCACTCTAGAAAAAAATGTCAATACTGTTCCTTTTAATGTCTTACATTTGGCGACTCACGGGCAATTTAGTTCTCGCCCAGAAGATACTTTTATCCTAGCTACTGATGGTTCTATCAATGTTTTACAGTTCGATAAATTACTCCGCAGTCAGAGCGACACCAATACGCAAATCATAGAATTATTAGTTTTGAGTGCTTGTCAGACTGCCACAGGTGACAACCGTGCTACATTAGGGTTGGCAGGCGCGGCTATAAAAGCAGGCGCACGTAGCACAGTCGCTTCACTGTGGCACATCAATGATCAATCTACTGCCATCTTAATTGGTGAATTTTACAATGAATTAGTCAATACTAAAGCGACTAAAGCAGAAGCTTTGCGTCGCGCTCAAATAAAATTATTAACCAAGTATCCTAATTATAGTCGCCCTGGTTACTGGGCTGCCTATGTATTAATTGGTAATTGGTTTTAAGTGTTTAGATGACCGGGTTACTCGCTGTTGAGGTTGTTGGGTGGTTGAATTTTTAGTTAACTGGGTTTTTAGTTGTTCAGATAGCTGATTTTCTGGGTATTCAGGTGTTTGGGCAGTTGGGTTGTCAGATGTTTGACTTTTAAATCAGTGGGTGTCTGGATTTGCAGTATACCATCAGCCCCAATATGCGATCGCAACTTCATCGTTTCCATGTCGGCATTCCAGAACTCATACTTAATGATAATCATTTTTATATAACTGGGAATATAGTAGCAAGAAAATTGCTGATTTTACCAATGCCACACAGTTGTACCATCTGGTTTATCGATTAAAATTACTCCCACTGCTTGCAATTGGTCGCGTATAAAGTCTGAAGCGGCAAAATTGCGCTGTTTACTTTATGCCCTAGTTGTCCCCCTCGCTTTTTAGCACTCTTGTTCTTTTTTTCATGCTTTTCGGCATTGGGTGGGTGTTATGAACTTATGTGAAGATTTTTTATAGTACGCAAAGTATTATAAAGTTAATGTAAAGTATCAAGCAATTATATGAAGTTTAGTTAAATGTTTGCTTATCTGTCTTAAATGTCTTAACTGTCCTTGCACCTTGTCCATAGCTATAAGAAGATATTCAAGTGTAATAAGTGCAGTATCTTCACTGTTTATTTACTCTCAGATAACACAAGCAAAGCTATTCAAAACACATACTTGTCTTAAAAAGATTTATGGCTTTAAGGAAGCTTTTTGAGACATTCTGTGTAACGTCGATAAACTTAAAGAATTTTAGGCAACTTTAATGGACGAAATTGCTAAAAAACTTGCTGGTCTGGGTCTTCCTGGCGTCATTCTCGTGATCCTAACGGTTACATCAGGAGGGAGTTCAGCCGCAGTTGCAGCTACCCTTACAGCATTAGGAGGGCCATTCGGCATTGTTGGAGGTATAGCCTTGCTTGGTCTAATAACAGTTGTAGGGGATGCTGTCGCAGGATATGGAATTGAAGCCATTCTCAAGGCTATCTATAAAGAACGAAGCAAAACTGAATTAGTAACATTTCTCCTCAAAGAAATTAAAGATTTACCAATTACAAAAGAACTAAAACTCAAACTGAAAAATGAACTCATACCAGAAATTAGTACTGATACCCAAAAGGTTGAGATTCCAAAAGTAGTAAAAATAGTTGAGGAATAGATTGTAACTTCTCAATAAAGAGACAGGGCAAATGCATCTAAATTAATCTTGACCAAGATTAAGAATCAACGAAAGAATCAGTATTTCTCGCTTGGTCTAGTTTGCAGAACTCAAAGCTATGCCTACGGCGGGCTACGCCAACGCCTAAAGTTTTAGCAATAAGCATAAATTAATGAGATGGATTTATGCTTATTGATAATTTGCTTTTCTTATTGACATAGTGTAGCCGCCCCGGATAAAGAGCAGAGAGTTTTTCTTCGATACCTAACTGCACTATTTCTTGATGTAAACCTACGTTAATCAAAGAACAGTGCAGTGATTGAAAAGTTTATTTTTTGGAATTATAAAAAGGAATTATGTTCAACGACACCCGCTGTTGGATATTAGAACTTATCGAAACGAAACCGTTAAGTAGATATTCTTTGAATACGGCTAAAAATATACATTAAATTCTTTTGATTCCTTATTTTAAGAATGATTGAGATGCTTTTAATATCGCATAATTTCTTTTCCTTTGCTGAGAATAAATTTTATGACTAAACAAAATTTATTAAAACACATATCTAAGCAGACAATTGTTATTACAGCTACATTTACAAGTGACCCAATTGAGGATTTCCTGTCATATTGGTTCCAAGAAATAGGAATTATTTATTCAATAGAGTTTGCTCCTTATAATCAGGTATTTCAAGAGCTGCTTAATCCAGCTAGCCTTATGGCTAACAATCAAAATGGAGTCAATGTAGTTTTGCTTAGGTTTGAGGATTGGGAAGGAACTAAGAATCATCTGCAATTAAGAGTTGAGGATTATCTAAAAGAACAAATTTTTGGCGATCGCTTACACCACACCTTACCAAATCACTTAGAAATAGCTCACCTTAACCAGTATGAAACTGAGTATCTATACCAAGAAATTTTTGGCGATCGCGTCTATTTAAAGCACGGGATTATCTTCAATGAAGACGACTGTATAATCGATGTCGGAGCAAATATTGGTCTATTCACCTTATTTGCCCAACAAAAATCCCCAAAAGGGACTATTTATGCTTTTGAACCGGCACCTCATGCCTTTGATAAATTACAGACTAATGCAAAGCTCTACTGTGAAAATACTCATCTTTTTAATTGCGGGTTAGGTGGTGAATCCAAAGAAGAAACCTTCACTTTCTACCCTCGCTCCTCGGTTTTTTCAAGTTTTGCGGCTGATACTGAGCAAGATGAAAAATCTATTCGCTCAGTCATTATTAATATGCTGCAACGCGATAATTCTCTGGATGAGGAGTCCTTAGAACGCCTAGCTGATGAATTTCTTAAAGATAGATTAGAGCGAGAAACTTATCAGGCTCAACTGCGAACTCTTTCAGAAATTATCGAAGAATACAAGATTGAAAAAATTGATTTACTGAAACTAGATGCCGAAAAAAGTGAGTTAGCAATTCTTCAAGGTATTCAAGACAATCACTGGTCATTGATTAAACAAATAGTCATAGAGGTGCATGACCAAGAAGGCAGTACGATTAAACAGGTCATGCGCTTGCTTGAAGACAAAGGCTTTCAATTTGTTGTAGATGAAGAGTCTCTGCTGCACGGTTCAGGACTCTATAACATCTACGCAACTCGCCCCAACCAAAAGCACAACTCAGGATCACAGCAATTCGGAAAAAACGCAGCCCAATTAGAGCAAACCGTTAAGGATTTTGGCAGTGCTTTGAAAACTGCAACAACACGCTCATCAAATCCCTACTTAGTTTGTATCTGTCCTTCCTCTCCAACTACTGATACAGGAAATAACACTTCACATGAGAGAATGCAAGAATTGTTAGCAGCTGATCTCAATAGTCTCAGTGGTGTGTATCTGATAAAAAGTCAAGAATTAATCAATACTTACCCAGTAGAGGAGTACTACGATCGCTACGGTGATGAGCTAGGGCACATTCCTTACACGCCAGCCTTTTTCTGTGCCCTTGGGACGATGCTGGCGCGGAAAATATTTGCCTTGCAGAGCTATCCCTACAAGGTGATTGCCCTTGACTGCGACTACACCCTATGGAGTGGTGTTTGTGGAGAGGATGGAGTTGCTGGAGTGAAAATTGCTCCACCATTTCGATCGCTACAAGAATTTATCGTTGCACAGCAAGCAGCCGGAAAATTGATATGTTTGTGTAGCAAGAATCAAGAAGAGGATGTATTTGCAGTCTTTGACCAACATCAAGATATGTTGCTTAAGCGGCATCATCTCGTCAATTGGCGCATCAACTGGCGATCGAAATCGGAGAATCTGAAGTCTTTAGCTGCCGAACTGCAATTGAGTTTAGATAGCTTCATCTTCATTGATGACAATCCAGTTGAGTGTGCTGAAGTTAAAGCCAATTGTCCAGAAGTTTTGACCCTGCAACTTCCCCAAGAGGGCGGTAACATCCCCCAATATTTAGAGCATATTTGGGCTTTCGACCAACTCCAAGCTACTCAAGAAGACCAACAAAGAACTAATCTTTATCAACAGAATGTCCAGCGCCAACGTTTGCAACAGGATTCTCTCTCCTTTAGCGATTTCCTCGCCCAACTGAACTTAGAACTTGAGATTTCGCCAATGCAAACCGAGCAACTTTCGCGGGTTGCTCAACTTACCCAACGCACCAATCAGTTTAACCTCACAACAATCCGACGATCTGAGTCTGAAATTCAACAACTCTGCAATTTAGGGAGATTCGAGTGTCGAGTGGTCAAAGTAAAAGACCGCTTTGGAGATTATGGTTTAGTGGGTTTGTTGTTGTTTGAAGCTCAAGAAAATGCACTAGTTGTAGACACATTTTTGCTTAGTTGTCGGGTACTTGGTCGAGGTGTGGAACATAAAATGCTGTCTTACTTGGGAACTCTTGCTCAAGAAAGAGGATTGGGACGAGTCGAGCTTTTCTATATACCTACGAACAAGAATCAACCAGCTAGGGATTTCTTAACTAGTGTTGGTAGGCAATTTCAGCAGGAGAAAGATGGCGGTTGGTTATTCGAGTTTCCATCTCAAACCGCATCCGAAAGCAATTTATTACACATATCCTATATAGATAGCGTAGTTAAAGAAGCTGTAAAAGTAACCTCGTCCGAATCCAACAAAGTACTCATATCCGACATAGATGCCGTAGTTAAAGAGGCTGTAAAAGTAACCTCGTCCGAATCCGACAAAGTACTTGTATCCGACATAGATGCCGTAGATAGAAATCCCAATCAAGAACCAAAATCTGATAGCTCGGTAAAAATAGCCTTCTTTGCAGACTTCTTTGAACGCATCGCTCAAACTCTATATAGTCCCGAACTCATTCTCAAAGAGATTGCATCCCGACAACAACGCCAACGTCCTCAGTTAGATATAGAATTTGTTGCTCCTCGGACTCCTATCGAGAAAGCGATCGCACATTTATTCGCAGAAGCCCTCAAACTAGACAGAGTGGGTATTGATGATAACTTCTTTGAACTAGGTGGCGATTCGATTCGGGGTGCGATTCTGATTAATAAATTGCAAGCGCAATTAAACGAGATTATTCACTTTGTTGTTTTATTTGATACTAAAACTACTGCTGGGCTAGCAGCTTACATAGAAGAAAACTACCCACAAGCAGCAGCAAAACTGCTTGGTAAGGAAATAACTTCAATTACTGACTTACCACAAGAGCGGATCGATGAAGCTAAAGTTTTGCAGATGCGATCGCTCATTCCTCCCCTGACTCCCCCAATAGATGACGACGCAATCAAAAATCCGCCAGCTATTTTTATCCTCTCGCCTCATCGCAGTGGTTCTACCTTACTCCGCGTCATCCTGGGGGGAAATCCGCAGTTGTTCGCGCCTCCAGAATTGGAATTGCTGACGTTTAATACACTTCAAGAACGAAAAGCAGCATTTTCTGGACGTTATAGCTTTTGGGCGGAAGGGACGATTCGGACAATCATGCAAATTCGGGGGTGCAGTCCAGAAGAAGCGATCGCCCTGATGGAAGAATTAGAAGCGAAAAATCTCACCACCAAGCAGTTTTACCAACTTATACAGCGATCGCTGGGCGATAAAATCTTGGTAGATAAGACCCCCTCCTACTCCATAGATTTAGAAACTCTTAAACGGGCGGAAATCAACTTCCAAAACCCACTCTACATCCATCTTGTGCGTCATCCTTATGCAACGATGCGCTCTTATGAAGAAGCCAGAGTAGAACAAACCTTTCCCTATCAACATCCCTTCAATCGGCGAGAACTCGCTGAACTAGTTTGGCTAATTAGCCATCAAAATATTCTCGAATTTTTGCAACAAGTTCCTCAAGAACGCCAGTATCAAGTCAACTTTGAAGACATAGTTAGCCAACCACAGACTAGTGTTGAGGGATTGTGCCAATTTTTAGGGCTAGAATTCCATCCTGATATGCTGCAACCTTACAAAGAGAAAAAGCAGCGGATGACCGATGGGATCTATGCCCAATCTAGAATGGTGGGGGATGTGAAATTTCATGAACATCAGAGCATTAATCCCAGCACCGCAGATAGTTGGAAGCAGTACTACAGCACTGACTTCTTAGGTGATGTGTCTTGGCAGTTAGCAGAGTCTTTGGGATATCAAAGACAGGGAATAGGGAATAGGGAACAGGGAATAGGGAATAGGGAACAGGGAATAGATAGTAAAAGAAGTAACCGTGCTATTGCGAAAGTTTGTCGGGGAAATCAAACAGAATTTCAGACTTTCCCGCTTTCTTTCGCCCAACAGCGCCTATGGGTTTTAGCGCAATTAGAGCCGGACAGCCCTTTCTACAATATGTTTAAGGCTGTTCGTCTGAACGGGCGTATAGATATAGAAGTTTTAGAACGCAGTCTCAACGAGATTATCCGCCGTCACGAAATTCTACGAACTACTTTTAGTCCAGTTGAGGGAACGCCTGTACAAGTAATTGCTCCCCACGCAACTATGAAACTCTCGGTTGTAGACTTGCAACGATTGTCAGGAAAAGAACAGTCAGAACAATTGCAACTCTTAGCAACTCAGGATCAATTGCAACCCTTTGACCTTACCAAAGGATTGTTGTTGCGAGTCACTCTAGTGCAACTCAAGTCAGAGTCTTATGCTTTGTTATTGACCATGCACCACATTATCGGTGATGGCTGGTCAATGGGAGTATTCATCAAAGAATTGTCGAGTTTGTATCGAGGCTTCTTGGTTGGCAAACCTTCTCCCCTCCCAGAATTACCGCTTCAATACGCAGACTTTACGATTTGGCAACGCCAATGGTTGCAAGGAAAAGTACTACAAACCTCAATTAATTACTGGACGCAACAGTTAGCAGATGCACCACCTCTCTTGGAACTACCTACGGATAGGCCTCGTACCTCCGTGCAAACTTTCCGGGGTTGGTGTTTTTCGTTCCAGCTAGATGCAAAACTGACGGCTTCGCTGAAAGAACTTAGCCAGAAGTCAGGAACTACCTTATTTATGACCTTGATGGCGGCTTATGCGACTCTACTGTTCCGTTACAGTGGCCAGTCAGATATTCTGCTGGGAACACCGATCGCTAGCCGCAATCATCAGGATATAGAAGGGTTAATTGGCTTTTTTGTCAATACCTTAGTGATGCGAACTCGATTAGAAGATAATCCGAGTTTCTCAAAACTACTAACGCAAGTACGTTCTACTTGCATGGATGCCTACGCCAACCAAGACGTACCCTTTGAGCAGATTGTTGAAGCTTTGCAAATAGAGCGCAGTCTCAGCCACAGTCCCCTATTTCAGGTGATGTTTGCATTGCAGAATACTTCAATGGATCAATTAGAAACACCTGAATTAGCTATCGCTCCTCTAAATCTAGATAACGTCAACGCTAAGTTTGATCTCACATTACAAATGTGGGAAACAAACACAGACGAAGGAAATTCCCTACAAGGGTTTTGGCAATATAACACCGATTTATTTGATGAAGATAGAATCGCTCGGATGACTGGTAATTTCCAGACATTATTAGCGGGAATTGTGGCGAATCCGCAAGCATCAGTAGGTACATTGCCATTGCTAACTGAGCGTGAACGTCATCAATTGCTAGTGGAATGGAATGATACTCATATACCATATCCCCATACTAAATGTATCCATCAAGTCTTTGAGGAACAGGTAGAACAAACACCAGATGCGATCGCACTGGTGTATGAACACGAGTCCCTGACATACCGAGAATTGAGCGATCGCGCCAATCAATTAGCGCATTATCTACAAAGCTTGGGAGTCGGAACAGAAGTACTGGTGGGAATTTGCGTCGAGCGATCGCTTGAAATGATTATCGGGATCCTCGCCATCCTCAAAGCAGGTGGTGCTTACGTTCCTCTAGACTCCAGCTATCCTCAAGAGCGCTTGGCTTATATGCTGAATGATTCTCAGGTATCAATACTGCTGACTCAAGAACAGTTAACAGCGCAGATACCAGAAACCAACGCTAAAGTAGTATTTTTAGATACTTGCTGGCAGAAGGTAATTAGCAAATATAGCCAGAAAAACCCTGAAAGTGAGGCATCAAGCCATAATTTAGCTTATGTAATTTATACCTCTGGTTCCACAGGAAAACCGAAAGGTATAACCGTTACTCATCAAGCTGTGAATCGCTTAGTGTGTAACACTAACTACGTAAAGTTAACAGCTAATCATCGAGTTGCTCAAGCCTCAAATGCGGCTTTTGATGCTGTTACCTTTGAAATTTGGGGAGCTTTGCTTAATGGAGCTAGGCTAGTAGGTATTAGTAAAGAAGTCCTGCTTTCGCCGCCACAACTCGCTACACAACTGCAAGACCAGCAGATTGACTTTTTGTTTGTCACAACAGCTTTATTCAACCAACTGGTAAGTCAAGTACCAGGAATCTTTAAAACTCTCCAAACCGTTTTATTTGGTGGAGAGGCGGTTGAGCCAAACTGGGTCAGAACCTTACTACAAAATCAACCTCCAAAGCGACTGCTGCACGTTTATGGGCCAACAGAAAATACTACTTTTTCTTCCTGGTATTTAGTGCAGGAAGTACCAGAAAGCGCAAAAAATTTACCAATTGGGCAACCAATAGCTAATACACAAATCTACATTCTGGATCATCATCTCCAACCTGTACCGATTGGTGTTCCTGGTGAATTATGTATTGGTGGTGATGGTTTAGCCAGAGGTTATCTGAACCGCCCAGATTTAACCGAGGAAAAGTTTATTCCCAATTCTATTGCTGAAGCACAACTAGCTCATAGCAAAAAGTTGTACAAAACAGGAGACTTGGCTCGTTACCTACCTGACGGAAATATTGAATTTATTGGCCGCATTGACAACCAAGTTAAAATCCGTGGCTTCCGTATTGAACTTGCAGAGATTGAGGTTGTTTTAACTCAACATCCCCAGATAGGAGATGCCATTGTCATTGCTAGGGAAGATAAGCCTGGGATTAAGAATTTGGCAGCATACTTGATCCCCGAAGGAGAACAGCCTAGCAGTAGCGAGTTGCGATCGTTCCTCAAGGAAAAGCTACCCGACTATATGGTACCTGCATCCTTCACTGTTTTAGAGGCTTTGCCAATTACGCCCAATGGTAAAGTAGACCGCCGTGGCCTACCAGTTCCAGAATTCGAGTTCAATGACGCAACTGGCTTTGTCTTTCCTCGCACCCATGCCGAAAAAATCTTGGTAAAAATTTGGCAAGATGTCTTACTATTAGAAAAAGTTTGTATTCACGACAACTTTTTTGAATTGGGCGGCGATTCCATTATTGGAATCCAAATTATCGCCAGAGCCAATCAAGCTGGATTAAAACTAACTCCAAAACAGCTATTTCAGCACCAAACCATTGCTGAGTTAGCTGCTGTAGCCGTGACAACTACCTCCAATGAGGCAGAACAAGGCTTAGTTAAGGGCATTGTTCCCCTAACACCAATTCAGCATTGGTTCTTTGAGCGAAATTTACCCGAACCCCATCACTTTAACCAATCTTTCCTACTAGAAGTTCCGCCAAATATCCAACCGGAATTACTAGAGCGGGCATTACAAAAGTTACTGTACCATCACGATGCTTTCCGGCTGCGGTTTGTGCAGCAAGCAACGCAATGGCAACAGTACAACAGTGATGTATGGGATGGCGTATTATTAGCTAACGCTGATTTATCCAACCTGACGCAAACAGAACAATCAAAGGCAATTGAGTTAAAGGCAGAAGAAATACAGCGATCGCTAAATATAGCAGATGGGCCGCTGCTGCGGGTCGTTTTATTTAACTTCGGCAAATCTTCCCCTGGACGTTTGCTCATCGTCATCCATCACTTGGCTGTAGATGGGATTTCCTGGCGGATTTTGCTAGAAGATTTATCTCAGGCATACAAACAATTAGATAGTGGGAACAACATCCAACTCCCTGCAAAAACAACTTCCTTTAAGGATTGGGCAATCCGATTGCAGGATTATGCAGACCATCAAAGACTGCATTCAGAGTTAGATTACTGGTTGCACTCAAGGTTGTTTGCAGTGACTCCCTTACCGTCGGATTTTCCTGCTGTTGAGTCAGAAAACACCGTCGGCTCAAGTCGCATTGTTTCTGTATTTCTGAGTAGAGAACAGACTCGCGCCCTATTGCAGGATGTTCCTGGAGCCTACAACACCCAAATTAACGATGTGCTATTGACCGCATTAGTACAAAGTTTTGCTGGCTGGACAGGCTATGATTCCCTACTGATTGAATTAGAAGGTCACGGACGGGAGGACTTGTTTGAGGATGTAGATTTGTCCCGGACAGTAGGCTGGTTTACCAGTATATTCCCCGTTTGTTTAAAACTTGCAGGTCTTCACCATCCTGGAGAGGCTCTCAAGTCGGTCAAGGAGCAACTGCGACGCATCCCCAACCGAGGTATTGGCTATGGCATCCTGCGGTATCTGAGCCACGATGCAACCATACACAAGCAACTTGGGCTACTCCCTCAAGCTCAAGTTAGCTTCAACTACTTGGGTCAATTCGACCAAACGCACCTAGCACCCCTTGGTTGGAAATATGCCCAAGAATCTAGCGGTTCTATTCACAGTCCCAAAGGACAACGCCGCCATTTGTTGAATGTGAGTGGATTAGTCATTGAAGGCAGATTGCAACTGGATTGGAAATATAGCTCGGCTTTCCATCACCAGGCTACTGTAGAAAATTTGGCTAACAAGTATGTGAAAGTTTTAGAAGCTATTATTGACCACTGCTTATCCCCAGAAGCAGGAGGCTATACTTCTTCAGATTTCCCTGAAGTTGGTTTAAGCCAAGAAGCGTTGGACGAACTGCTAGCAGAAATTGAATGAAGTTGTTTACAACTAATCTCTATCAAGAGAATACGTATCCTCACTTTGTCCATTGTTTAAATTTTTCCACACCAACCATATTCATTGTTTGTTTATGACAATCTCGAAAGCGACACTCACAACCGCGCGTGATTCAGGAGTTTTAGTTAATAAGCTTGCTTCAAAAATATCCTGCATTTCTTATCAAAGTATGCGTCGGTCTAGCAGAGTATTGAGAGAATTTGTACTTTATTATTTTCCCATTTATAACCTCTCAATGAATGATTTCTTTCGGTTTTATCCCATCTTAGGTTTTATTGAAGCTCTGGTTTATCAAACCGATGATGAAGTTGAAAAACTTCAAGGTGAAGGCTATGGAACACTACAACATTCTCCTTGGCGTTCTAAGCAAGAAATGATCTTGGCTGTTTTAGAAGAGTATAATCTCAAGCATTGCCATGTTGAATTGTATATGCAGAAGTTGGAAGAATATTTTGAATTAGAAACTCAACTATTAGCAGCCTCTCATGTGACTCATGGAATGATTAAAAAAGCGGCTGAATTACGTTCTTCTGATTATCGAATTTTACATTGTACTTTGTTGAAAATGTTAGGATTAAATTACCCAGAAGATGAATTAAATGAAGAATTAAGGCTGATGTGGCCTTTGGAAGTTTTAAATGACATTGAAGATGATCTGATGTTTTATTCAGATGATGTAGCAGCGAAACATTATAATACCTACAGAATGTTTGTGAAAGTTTATGGAGAAAAAGCCCCTTATTTTTTAAAGAAAGAGTTAGACTTTTATGAAAGTCTATTCCATAAACAGATAGGACGGTTCTCAGGAATGAAACGAGAATCCTTTATCAAACCTTGGAATGCCTATCGTCTCGACCATCCAGTACCAGTAATCCCTGAGCCGATTCTTGAAGATTAAGATAAATGGCTAATAACCAATCGCTAATTGTTGATTTATTGAAGCTGTTGGTTATTAGCAACTTAATGTATAATTTTTGAAAAAGGAAAGATGAACATTTTACAAAAATACACTTTTCCGAGAATAGTAGTTTAGTAAAAGCGTAAGGTAGGATGGTCGAAAAACAGCGTGGTGTAACAATATGGCTAACTGGTTTGAGTGGTGCTGGTAAAACCACCATCTGCCAATTTTTGGAGACAGAACTGCGATGCACCGGATATAAAACTGAGGTACTAGACGGCGATGTAGTTCGCCAAAACTTAAGTAAAGGGTTAACTTTCAGCAAGGAGGATCGAGACGAAAATATTCGACGAATTGGTTTTGTCGCTAACCTATTAACTAGAAATAATGTGATAGTGCTGGTTTCTGTTATCTCGCCATATCGAGCAGTTCGAGAAGAAGTGAAAAAACAGATTGGGGATTTTATTGAAGTATACGTCAATGCTCCATTAGAAGTTTGTGAACAGCGAGATGTCAAAGGTTTGTATAAAAAAGCTAGAGATGGTGAAATCAAAAATTTCACTGGAATTGATGATTTATACGAAATACCTCTGGAACCTGATGTGGAATGCAAAACTAATGAAGAAAGTATTGCCCAAAGCGCAAATAAAGTTTTAACGAAATTAGAAGAATTAGGATATACCAATTCCACATTATTGCCACAATCCCAAAACAATTGCTCACGGATATGATGAAAATCAGGAAAATGTGAAATGACTTTAGTAAAAGAAAAGGAACTCTGTAAACTTTTTGTGGAAGTAGGAAGACAGCAATATTCCCTTGCTGCTACAGGTAATAATTTTGCTAAGGATGATGAAGTAGCATGGAATAGTTTTGTCACAAATCTATTATCAGCAAATGGTGATCCTGCTGTTGAGAAAAGTTATAAATATTTAGTTAATGCAGTTGTTGAATATAACAAACAAAATAATTCAGAAGTTAATATTAAAACTATTTATGATTACTTTGGCGCTAAAATTATTCGTTCAATCTCTATTGAACCATCAGAACTAAAGAAAAACTGGTATTTTATTTGTTCCTTGGCAGAAATTCCTAAGCCTGGAGATTTTATTGCGGTTCAGATTTTTCAAGAACCGTTAGTGGCTGTACACCAAGCAGACGGCACGGTTCGCGTTTTTCTCAATGTCTGCACTCATCGCCAAGCACCGGTGTTTGAAAGTCACGGTTGTGTGGGTATAGATAAATCGGCTCTTTGTCCTTATCATGGATGGGCTTATGGTATAGATGGTTATTGCAAGAATGCGCCAGGGGCAAATAGAGGAGAGTTTGGTGCTGACTTTGATTTGATAAACTACAGTTTACAGGAGTTTGAGGTCAAAATTGATGAAAATCAGGGAGTTTTTGCCAAGCTTTCAGAAAATAGTCATCTCAAGCAAGAATCACAACCTGAAAGCCATCAAAATATCGGGGTAGAAATTACAAATCTGCTTAATTCTGTGAGTCCAGGCTATGCAGATGGAGAAACCGCCACACTTCCAGAACAAATCCGCCTCTGGTTGAGAATTGGTTATTTAGAAGAGAATATAAAACAGCTAATTGTAGAGATTACCCCAGAAGGAACAGGCGATCGCCACCAATTAATATTAGAGTCATTAATTGCGGAACTCAAACACGTTATCCTGACTGTTGATAGTGATGGGTCAAGCCCAGAACTGGATGAAGTGCTGCAACGAGTTTACAGCAATGATGATCAAAAGCAAATCATTGGAAAGTCTATTGAGTATTCCAAAATTGATGCTGATGACATAGAATATCCCCAATCATCTGAAAGAAGGCAAGCATTGCCAATCTGGATTTATGGCGATGCAGCATTGTTTGCTCTCGAAGTTGAGCATTTAATTAAACCAACTTGGCAATTTGTTTGTCATATCAACGAAGTTCCGCAACCAGGTAACTTCACTTGGCTGGATATTATCGGTGAAAGAGCCTATGTCATCCGCACTGCAAGCGGTGAATTATTCGGTGGTAAACTTCAGGATGTCACACAACGGGGAAGCTATCCAAAATTTGGTTTACCCAACTACGGTTTAGAACCCATCGATATTGACATTTTTTATGGATTCATTTTTATTCGTTTTACTTGGGAAGGCTCAAGATTAGCCGATAGTTGGTATCTACCTGGGTTATTAGAACCCTACCAACTGGAAAATATGCAACCCATTGGTGGAGTTGGTCGGTATGACGTCAATGTAGAGGTGGATTACAAACTGCTGTGGGAAAACTTCTTAGAAGATTACCACTTTCCCATGATGCACAAAGGTTTAACGCGTCGGTTTGGAGTTTCGAGTGATTGTGAAGGCATCAACGGCATGATTATTCCCATGCGCGACCCGGCTTCACCCAGCTTAACCCCAATCGAGCGACAATATTATGATTGTGCCAAAGCGATCGCTCGACATTCTTGGGAGCGTGAACAGGAATTACAAGATTTTGCTGCTGAAAATGATTCTTTGCCTGAAACGCTGTGCTACTCAGCCTTCTGCTCGATGTCAGCGCAAGAAGAAATCCCAATGCCTTTTTCTTTGAGTGTATTTCCCGAACACGTTCAAACTTTTTCCCTAGTTCCCGCCGGGCCAAGAGAGTGCCGTTTTCATGTTCGCAGTTATGGTCATATTCTTGACCCAAACGATCCTCACACTAAAACCATTGAAGAGGCACGTCTAGCGAACATCCAACTGCTTTTGGAATCGTTGCACGAAGACATTCGCGTTAACTACATCTGTCAAGACAGCGTTTCATCGCGGCTATTCGATAAAACAGGAGTATTTAGTATTGCCGAATTTGATGTTGCTAAGTTTCAGGAGGCTATTTACACCAAGCTACCAATAACCCGTCGTCAACAAAAGCCATTATGACTACCACCGTCCCATCAGTCAATGCCGTAACCGAAATTGAGACTCGCAAAGCTGACCATTTACGTGTCTGCTTAGAAGAAGATGTCCAGTTTCAACACGTAACTAGTGGATTTGAGCGTTATCGCTTTATTCATGATTGTCTTCCTGAAATTAATCGCAGTGACATCAATCTGCAAACAACCTTCCTCGGCAAAAATCTCGGCGCTCCTCTGTTGATTTCTTCCATGACAGGAGGAACCGAATTAGCACAGTTAGTCAATACTCGTTTAGCAACAGTTGCTCAACGTTACCGATTAGCAATGGGAGTTGGTTCGCAACGAATTGTAATTGAACAGCCTCATTTAGCTTCTACCTTTGCCGTGCGCTCCTTCGCTCCTGACATTCTCTTGTTAGCGAACTTGGGAGCTGTGCAACTAAATTATGGATGTGGACTTGATGATTGTTTGCGCCTTGTAGATTCCTTAGAAGCGGATGCGCTGATTTTGCATCTTAACCCCCTGCAAGAGTGTGTGCAATCACGGGGAGATACAAATTTTCGGGGGCTGTTGGGTAAAATTGCCCAACTTTGTCAGCAACTACCTGTTCCTGTGGTTGTCAAAGAAGTGGGAAATGGAATTTCTGCGCCAATGGCACAAAAGTTAATTGATGCAGGAGTGACAGCCATTGATGTCGCTGGCGCAGGTGGAACTTCATGGGCAAAAGTAGAAAGCCAACGCGCCAAAGACAATAAGCAGCGCCGTTTGGGACAAACTTTTGCTGATTGGGGTTTACCAACCGCAGAGTGTCTCAACTCCATTCGAGTCATCGCACCGACAATTCCCTTGATTGCTTCTGGCGGGTTAATCAACGGATTGGATGTAGCAAAGGCGATCGCTTTAGGAGCCGATTTAGCAGGTTTAGCCCGACCTTTTTTAGAAGCAGCCGTCAAATCGGAAGCCGCCGTTGATGAGTTGGCCGAAGTTCTGATTGCTGAACTCGAAACAGCTTTATTTTGTACTGGCAATGCCACCTTAGCAGAACTAAGAAGTTCTAGAGCATTGCAATGTGTCTAGGGAGTAGGGAGTAGGGAATAGGGAATAGGGAGTAGGGAAGCAATGTGTGTAATTAATTCTGTTTAGGTACTTTTAACATGAAACTAGATGACTGCAATCAATCCACGCCAAACGCCCTGCACATTTGGGGCATAATTGCGATCGCGATCGTCAGTCTAATATGGGCGACAACCTTCCCACTGACTAAAGATGCAGTCACTAGCTTTTCACCAGCTGTACTTACCGCCAGCCGTTTCACCCTTGCAGCAGCAATATTTACCCCGCACTTACGCTCGTTAAACCTTCAAATTTTACGCGATGGGGCTATTTTAGGACTTCTACTTTTCGCCTGTTTCACCTTCCAAGCGATCGGGCTGGAAACTGCCAATGCCAACCGGGGAGGATTCATTTTTAGCCTAAATGTGATCATCGTACCCCTGCTGGGGGCGTTATTCGGTCAGCCTTTGCTGCTGAAAACTGTACTCGCCGCCGGAGTTGCCCTTATAGGCATCGGCATTATGTGCTGGGAAAATGGCTCTCTAGGCATAGGTGACTTGTTTTTGTTTGGCGACACCTTTGTTTTCGGGGTTTATATGTTGGTACTTCAGGGAACAGCACAACGCCACTCAACTTTATCTCTCACTGCCATCCAACTGGGGATTGTAGCAGTGTTGAGCGCCGTCTGGGCAGCGCCAGAGATAGTTGGGCAATTTGAGACTCTGAGGAATAATTACGGTCTTATCCTTTACCTCGGTCTGGTAGGAACTGCTGGTACCACCTGGTTAGAAACAATAGGTCAGCAATGGATTTCAGCAACTGAAGCGGCGCTATTGTGTACCCTCGATCCGGTACTCACGTCCGTTTTTTCCTTTTGGCTACTTGGCGAGAAGTTTGGAGTCCGTGGTTTGATTGGCACGGCTTTGGTGCTAACTGCATTAATTTTGAGTCAAAATAAGTCTCAATATATAGATCGAAAATTAATATTTGGTACAGAAGATGTTTAACAATTAGTAATTTTAACTTTCTTTTTTCTAATATCAGATTTTGGTTAAAAATATGCTAAAGTTTTCGATTGAATTTAGACCTCCTATTCCTCCTACAAAAACTTTTATTATAGGTACATTGGGGCCTAGTGGTACTAGTAGTGACTATGCTTCTGGTTATATAGTCAAACAATTAGAGTCAGAACAATTGACTGGAAAAATTCAGTTATTTGATAGCTTTCCAGATGTCAAAGAAGCTTTGCTGCAAGACAAGATTGATCTAGCTCTAGTTCCTCATGCTTACCAAATGATTAATGAGTTTTATATGGAGCCAAGTTTTGATTTAGGCTTCATTTTTATCTATCCGACTCCAGTTTATGGATTGGCTAAGAGAAAAAATACAGAGGTAGTTTTCAAAGGAGCTAGACTTGTTACTCATCCTGCGCCTTTACCTTTGTTGTCAAGACTTTTACCAGACTCTCAAGACCAATCAGAAATTCAGATTGATTTGTCTCCTTCTACTAGCGATGCGGCAATTCAAGTACAACAAGGTTTAGCTACTCTAGCTATTACTAATAAAAATGCTGTTGACGCTTATGATTTGGAGTTTATTTCCACCTATGGGAAAATTCCTATGAGTTGGTCAATTTTTTATAAAAAGTTAGCAGAAAGTCATGTCTAAATTTTTTCCAACTCCCAAAAGTACAAAAATTAGTTCAGATGTAGAGTTAATAGCTTATGAATGTCAAGACACACTCGTTCAATTAGTGTATCTTGCTCCAGGAGCCAATTTTCCACTACATGAACATCTAGAAAGTCAGATGGGGATGATAATTTCTGGTCGTTTAGAAATGAACGTCAATGGAACTAAAGAAATTATCGAACCGTTGCAACAAGCTTACGTTGCCAATGCTTATGTTCCTCACGGTTCTGTAAATATTTTTCCAGAAACAGCACTAGTATTCGATGTCAAACGGATCGTAACTTCCTTACCATCAGAAACAACTGACGAAGTGTTTCTCAAGGTATCGCCTAAAAAAGATAAAATTACGGGTTTCTCATATCAATCTATTGTTGCTTCTTGGTTTGAAATTGCGATTACTGAAATTCCACCAAAAGGAATCATCCCAATGCATCAATCTCCTAACGAAAAAATGGGAATAATCCTGAATGGACAGTTGATTATGTCTGTGGAAGACGAACAGCAACGACTAGAATATGGTAGTATTTATTATGCTCCAGTTGATGTGTTTTCTGGAGGATATAATTCCTCTAATGAAGCAGCATCTTTGGTTGAAATTTTGATTCCGCCTCGTTCTGATTTATCTTACCAAGAAGCTTCTTTTCGTGAAAGAATTGCGCGATCGCTAACTGCAACCTAGAGGACTATTGACTATGGATTTAGGACTAACAGGGAAAGTAGCTTTAGTGACAGGGGCTAGTGGTGGTATTGGTTATGCTACAGCCGAAAAAATGGCAGCAGAAGGTTGTAATTTAATAATTTGTGGAAGAAATGTAGACCGATTAGAACAAGCTTGTCAAAGTCTGGCACATTTTCCAGTAAAAATTATCAGTTTATCGGCTGATGTTCAAAAATCAACTGACTCGGAAAAATTAGTGCAGGAAGCTCTTAATCAATTTGGTAAAATCGACATTTTAGTAAACAATTCTGAGGGAGCTAAATTTTCTAATGTTGCAGTAGAAAACCTTTCTGATGAAGATTGGACAACTGCTTTTGAAGGTAAAACAATGGGCTATATCCGCATGACAAGCCTGGTTTTACCTACCATGAAAAATCAGAAATGGGGACGAATTGTAAATATTATTGGTACATCAGGGAAAGAACCTTCCCCTCGCTTAATTAAATCAGGAGTAGCAAATGCAGCATTAATTAATTTTACAAAATCTGTAGCTACGCAAGTTGCAAAATGGAATGTGTTAGTTAACTCTGTGAACCCTGGCATTATTGACACACCAAGACATCGAGAATATTTAGAAATATTTGCCCAAAAGGAAGACCGAAATATTGATGCGATCGCAGCAGGAATAAATAACACCATTCCTATCGGTCGTCGCGGTCATTCTAGTGAAGTTGCCAACTTAGTGGCTTTTCTCAGTTCAGAATGCGCCAGTTATATCACAGGTGTCACTATTCCTATAGATGGTGGATTGTCTACAGCAGCTTTTTAAGTAATTTAATTGTATTTTCGCTTTGCCGTTAATTAAAAAAATATATATTACAAAAATACAGTAATGGTAGTTATACAAAGTCAAAATAAAAGTAAAGATATTGAAGCCATCTATCCCCTTTCGCCAATGCAGCAGGGGATGCTATTTCATACTCTCTATCAGCCAGAATCAAGAATATACTTTGAGCAGTTTCGCTTTACTCTTCATGGCGAATTAAACAAGAGCGCATTTGAAGAAGCTTGGCAACAAGTGGTACAAAGACACTCAGCTTTACGGACTCTTTTTGTTTGGAAGAACCGTAAACAGCCAGTCCAAGTAGTGCGTAAACAGGTTAATTTACCTTGGATTAATAGGGATCTACGTTTACTTTCGACCAATGAACAACAATCGCAGATTGATGCTTTCTTGAATACAGATAGAGAGCAAAGTTTTGAGCTTGACAAATCTCCCTTGATGCGGTTTGTTTTATTTCGGTTAGCAGATGAAACTTATCATTTTGTCTGGAGTTTTCATCATATATTGCTTGATGGTTGGAGTTGGCCGATTCTCTTCAAGGAAATCTTTGCTTTCTACGACTCCATCACCAATAATCAACAATTATATTTAGCCCCAACTCGCCCTTACCGAGACTACATTAATTGGTTGCAGCAGCAAGACTTGTCTAGTGCAGAGGGATTTTGGCGGCGAACTCTGGAGGGTTTTACTGCTTCTACTCCTTTGGTTGTGGAACAAGCTGTAGGGCAGATTGCTCACCAGCAAACAAGTTATATTCGACACCAACATTTATCAGCCGAGGCCACTACTACCTTAAAATCTTTTGCCCAACAACATCATCTCACCGTTTCTACCTTGGTACAGGCAGCTTGGGCGCTGTTACTGAGTCGCTACAGTGGTGAGTATGACGTAGTATTTGGGGCTACGGTGTCTGGTCGTCCTCATAACCTATCTGGCGTAGAGTCGATAGTGGGGTTGTTTATTAATACCCTACCTGTACGGGTAAAAATTCCTGAAACTGCTGATTTATTGCCTTGGTTAGTGCAATTGCAACAAGAGAACATTGAACGGGAGCAGTATTCGTACAGTTCACTGGTAGATATTCAAGGCGCGAGTGAGATTCCGAGGAATCAACCTTTATTTGAAAGCATTGTTGTGTTTGAGAATTATCCTGTAAATGCGACCCTACAAGCACTACCGGGTAATTTAAGAATAGGCGATCGCCAAGCACTAGGAGAAACGAATTATCCTTTAACGGTGGTGGTAATTCCCAGTGATGAACTGGTAATCAAAATCAACTACGATCGCGATCGCTTTGACGCAGATACCATTGACCGGATGATTGGTCATTTACTCACCCTGTTGCAGGGAATTGTTGAGTTACGCGATCGCAGTATAGGCGAATTACCGCTACTCACACCAGCAGAAAAAGATTTACTCCTAGTACAGTGGAACGCTACCCAAGCAGCCAATCCCATCAATTATTGCATCCATCAATTATTTGAGCAGCACGTTGAAAAAACACCCGAATCTGTGGCGGTGGTGTATGAAAATCAACAATTGACCTACCGACAGTTAAATCAACGCGCCAATCAACTAGCACACTATCTACAAAAGTTGGGTATCAAACCAGATGCACCTGTGGGGATTTGTCTGGAACGCTCTCTAGAAGCAGCAGTTGCCATATTAGGAACCCTGAAAGCTGGTGGTGCTTGTGTTCCCCTTGACCCTACCTATCCCCCAGAGCGTTTAGCATTTATGCTGGCGGATACTTGTGCAACCGTCGTATTAACCCAAACTGGTTTAAAAGGGATTGGGGATTGGGGATTAGGGACTAGGGATCAGGAAAATTTGGTGAGGGATTCTAATCCGTTACCCAGTACCCAGTCCCCAATCCCCAGTACCCAGTACCCAGTCCCCAGTCCCCAGTCCCCAAACCCCAGTACCCAGTACCCAGTCCCCAGTCCCCAGTCCCCAGTACCCAATCCCCAGTACCCAGTCCCCAGTACCCAGTCCCCAGTCCCCAGTCCCCAAGTGATTTTGTTAGATGAGGGATGGGATGCGATCGCCAAAGAATCTGATATAAATCTTCAGATAGATGCAGAAGCGCATAATTTAGCTTACGTAATTTACACTTCAGGTTCTACAGGAACTCCTAAAGGTACTCTTGTGCCCCATCGATCGCTAACCAATTTAATAGAACACCATCAAGCGAAGATGACAACAGGTGTGGGTGTTCTTCAGTTTGCCTCCCTCAGCTTTGATGTCAGTTATCACGAAATGTTTGCGGCGTGGGGTTTAGGTGGCACGCTGTATATGATTCCCGAAAGCGATCGCAAGGATTTAGATAAATTAATTCAGTTACTTGCTAAAGAACCAATCGCTAAAGTTTTCCTACCTGTCACCCTCTGGCAACAATTAGCAGAAATATACGGAGAGGACAAACATCTATTTCAGAATATTAGAGAAGCGATCGCTTGTGGCGAACAACTCCAGATTACTCAACCAATGATTAAGCTGTTTCAACGTCTGGAGAATTGTAGACTCTATAATTTCTACGGCCCTACGGAAGCAGATTTAGTTACAGCTTATGAATTTAGCGACCAGCCAGAAGAGTGGCCAATTTATCCACCAATTGGGAAGTCTGCTGTCAACGTCCAAGTTTATCTATTAGACCGCAATCTCCAACCCGTGCCAATTGGTGTTCCTGGCGAATTGTACGTCAGCGGTGATGGTTTAGCTCGTGGCTACCTCAACCGCCCAGATTTGACAGAGCAAAAATTTGTCCCAAATCCCTTTGCCAAGCCAGAAGGTTTTTCCCCCTACTCCCCACTCCCCACTCCCCACTCCCAAAAAAGACTATACAAAACTGGTGACTTAGCTAAATATTTACCAGATGGCAACATTGAATTTTTGGGACGCATAGACGATTTAGTAAAAGTCCGGGGTTTTCGGGTTGAACTTGGTGAAGTTGAAGCAGTCTTGAGCAAACATCCCCAAATTAACCAAGCAGTGGCTAAGGTGTTTGGGCAAAGTGCCAGAGAAAAATATTTAGTCGCTTACTTCGTACCAATTCAAGGGCAGACAGTCACCATCGAACAGTTGCGTACTTTTCTGCAAGACCAGTTGCCAGACTACATGATTCCATCAGCTTTTGTACAGATAGAGTCCTTCCCCCTGACCCCCAACGGTAAAGTCAACCGTCGCGCTTTGAGCGAACCAACGACCAGCAGACCAGAATTAGCTCAAACTTTTGTTGCACCCCGGACTCCCACCGAAGAAATTTTGGCGGGTATTTGGAGGGATGTTTTGGGGTTAGAACAAGTTGGGATTTACGACAACTTCTTTAATTTAGGAGGACATTCATTACTTGCGACTCAGGTTATCTCTCTGACACGCAAAGCATTTAAGATCGAATTACCCCTACGAAGTTTATTTGAATCTCCTGCGATCGCAACTTTAGCTAGAACAGTTGAGGCAGCTAATCAGCAAGAAATTACACCATTAAAAGTAGAGCGTTGGCGTAGCCCGTCGCAGACATCGCAGGACGGAATACTGCCAATCTCCTTAACTCAGTTAGAATTTTGGTTTTTCGAGCAATTCTATCCTGGTAATCCTGTTTACAATCTGCCGTTAGTCTATCGCGTCACGGGTTCGCTGGATGTGAAGGCGTTGGAGCAGAGTTTAAGAGAAATTGTCCGCCGACACGAAACCTTACGAACCACTTTTAAAGTTGAAAACGGACAAGTTGTTTATGTAATTTCCGCCGAACCTGTATTTGATTTTGTTGTCATAAACGTACAAGATATATCGGAAGCAAAACGACAAGCTGAGAAAGAGATTAAGCAGCCTTTCGATTTGGCACGGGGGCCGTTATTGCGGAGTAAGCTTTGGCGTTTGAGTGAAACCGAGCATTTGCTTGTTGTCACTACCCACCATATTGTCGCCGATGGTTGGTCTTTTAGCGTATTGACCCAAGAATTGGCAACCCTTTACGAAGCTTTTTCTCAAAGCAAACCCTCACCCCTGAATGAGTTAGCCATTCAATATGCAGACTTTGCCCATTGGCAACGGCAATGGTTGCAGGGGCAAGTTTTGGAATCACAGATGCAATTCTGGAAACAACATTTAGGTGTTAACCCTCCAGTCTTAAAACTACCAACCGATTATCCACGCCCACCAGTCCGAACCTTCACAGGTGCGCGTCAACCATTGGTAATTTCTAAAGACTTAACCAAAGCACTCAAGACATTGAGTCAGCAGGAAGGCGTAACCCTATTTATGACCTTGTTAGCAGCACTCAAGATATTACTTTTCTGCTATACAGGACAACCAGACATCATTGTGAGCAGTACCGTTGCCAATCGTACCCGCCCAGAAACAGAAGGACTGATTGGTTTCTTTGTCCATTTACTGCCATTTTGCACCAACTTAGAAGGCAATCCCAGCTTCCGCGAACTATTGCGGCGAGTGCGAGAAGTGTCTTTAGGAGTGTATGCACATCAAGAAATGCCCTTCATCAAACTAGTAGAACAAGTGCAACCGGTGAGAGACTCCAGTTACACACTACTAGCGCAGGTGATGTTTGTTTTCCAAAACACTCCAGAAGATGATTTAAAACTGGCAAATTTGACTTTAAAGGAGGAATTTATTGCCACAGATACTAAAGACACAGCCGAATTTGATTTAAATCTCACACTCCAAGAAACAACAGAGGGAATTGAAGGCGCTTTAGTCTACAAAACTGATTTGTTTGAAGCTGCTACTATTTCCAGAATGGTTACGATATTTCAAAATTTACTTGAATATATAGTTACTAATCCTGAGCAACGTCTTAGAGAACTTCCCTTTTTAAATGAAGGTGAAAATTTACCAATTCAAAATAACAAATTACCAATAGCGAATAACTTTCAGAATGAATTTACTGAACCCAGTAACTCTATTGAAGAAACCATATTAGCTATTTGGAAAGAAGTTTTAGGGTTAGAACATATCAGTACACAAGATAACTTCTTTGACCTTGGAGGACATTCTGCACTAGTTCTACAACTTACATACAAATTACAAAAAGCTTGGCAAATAGAATTACCCTTAGTTTCCTTATTTGAAAAATCTACCATTTTCCAACAGGCAGAAACTATCCAAAATTTAATCAAACGAACCGCAGAG
>JBGTMK010000258.1:0-3597 GCA_041743605.1 Nostoc sp. | reverse complement strand
AGATCATCCTTTTACAGACTATTGGGATATTTTTATTCTTAAACATCAACATCCAATTAATATTACTCTACACATTCTGGGAATATTCTTTTTTTACAGTTTACTTTTTTATGCTTGGAAGTTGCAGAACTTTTGGTTACTCTTAGGCTTACCGTTAACTCAATTATTGGGATTAACTGGACATTTTTTATTTGAGCGTAGCCATATTGATTTACAAGATGCTGTATTTTCTTGGCGGGCTTCTTATTGTTTAAGTAAAATGTTATTTAGAATTTTGACGGGTAAATATCGAGATGATATTCGCCAACGACAAGAAATATTAAATAATTATCTATCAAACAATTATGCAAATATTCAATAATTGGAATGTAATTGCTCAGGGTTGGTATATTGCCTGTCCTAGTCATGAAATCCCTAAAAAAACAGCAAAATCTGTAGAAGTATGCGGTCATAAAATTGTCATTTTTAGAGGTGAAGATGGGCAAGTACGCGCTTTAGATGCTTACTGCCCTCATTTGGGGACAGATTTAGGAATTGGGAAGGTTGACGGTAATTGGATTCGTTGTACATTTCATCATTGGGCATTTGATGAAACAGGGCTTTGTCAAAATATTCCCTGTCAATCAGAAATTCCAGTTCAAGCTAAATTACAAGTTTATGCAACAGAGGAAAAGTATGGATTTATCTGGATTTATCCAGATGCTAAAGCACCAGAGGGAGTAGCAGATTTTGATGAATTGAAGAGAAAAGAAATTGTTGGACAAGCTGATATTGCATTTGAAAGAAGTTGCCATCACCATATTTGTATGATGAATGGGATCGATGCTCAACATTTAAAAACAATTCATCATTTAGACATCAAGATGGATCTATCCCTACATCGCAGCGAATTAGGGACACAAATTGACTTTACAATGCGGGGACAATTCCCTCAAACTACTTGGAGAGAAAAGTTAGGTCAAAGATTTCTTGGTTCTACATATCAATATTCAATGCGTTATGCTCATGGTTGCATTGGCTTGTTAACAATGATGAAAGATGTTAGGCTTTTTCCGCCACTGTTTATGATATATGCTTATACTCCAATTGCACCTGGAAGAACGATAATTCAACCGATTTATGTGACTGAAAAACGTCAAGGTATTGTGGGATATCTGCAAAGTCGGTTTTTGTTATTCTGTACTCGGTTAGCTTACTATATGCTCAGAGATGAGGATGGCAAGATTTACGACAATATTCGCTTTAATCCGAAATTACTGCTTAGTATCGATCGTCCATTAGCTGAATATATGGAGTATGTAAATCAGCTAAAACCGTCTCGATGGTCAAAAAATCGGGGTGTAGAATAGTAGGTTGGATTAGCGATCGCGTAACCCAACAAAAGCTTTGGTAATGTTGCGTTTTATTTCTCGACCTAAATATATCTTAATTATTTTCTAGAGTGGGCAATTTTCATCAACCCTGATTGAAAAGGTGCAAGATGTGAATATAGAATTGTAGTATAAATAACCATTTTGGAATCTGTCACACTACACTGTAATTTTACTAACTTGGTCGATAAAGTGTTAAATAAACACATCTCACCAATCAAGTTTAGGTAATTGCCGAATAATGAAGAGTTTGCTGATTCCTGTTCAAAAGTTGCAACCAAGCGATCGCACCGCCATGTATGCGCTACTGCAAAATCACTTTAAAGGTATAACCTGGGATGGCTTTCAAATTGATCTAGAGCGCAAAAACTGGGTTTTGTTGTTGAGAGATGAAACATCCAATACACTGAAAGGATTTTCAACTCTGATGTTATGCCAAACAACTTTTTTAGGAGAAAAAATTAGTGTGGTATATTCCGGCGACACTATCGTTGATCCTAGTGCTTGGTCGAGTACAACACTACCACGTAGTTGGATTGCTGCCATCAATTTTCTGCGTCAAAATTATGCAGAAAATAAACTTTACTGGCTGCTAATTTGTTCTGGTTTTCGCACTTATCGTTTTCTGCCTACTTTTTGGCAAGATTTCTATCCGCGTTATGATGTTACAACACCTGCCGATGTTAATAATCTAATGGTGAGTTTAGCACGCGAATACTATGGTAGTTTATACCAAGAATCAACTGGTATCGTCAATTTCCCGCATCCCCAAATTCTCTGTGAGGCGTTAATTGAAATCCCCACAGGAAGACAGACTAACCCCCATATCCAGTTTTTTGAAGAAAAAAATCCCGGCTATCGATTAGGGGATGAATTAGTTTGTTTAACTGAAATTAACTATGACAATCTCACTCGTGCTGGAAAACGGATGTGGGAGTCAGAATCATCATTACAATTAGTGCAAGATTGTGTTCTCATTTAATTTTTATGGTAACTACAAACCCACAATCAAACTTTAACAACCCGACACAATTTATAGAGGGATGGTACTGGACATTACCATCAAAAAAATTAAAAATTGGGAAGGTAAAAGCTATAACTTTACTAGGTAGAAATCTGGCAATTTATCGGGGAGTTAGTAGTCAGGTAGTGGTGGTGGATGCTTATTGCCCCCACATGGGCGCTCATTTAGCAGAAGGTAAGGTAGAAGGTGATGGAATTCGCTGCTTTTTTCATAATTGGAAGTATGACAGTCGCGGAATTTGTGTAGATGTCCCTTCTCTCGGAAAACCGCTACCTGTGTGTATTAAAACTTGGCATACGGCAGAAAAATACGGCATGATTTGGGTTTGGGTGGGAGAAGAAAAGCCAAGTTCGCTGCCTTTTGTACCAGAATTAGAACAGGCAGATTGTGATTATATATTGGGGACTAAATTTGTCAAAAACTGCCATCCCAATGTCTTACTAATTAATGCGATTGATGCTCACCACTTCAATACAGTACACAATTTGCCTTTAGAGATTGTATTTGATTCTCAAAACCTCAATCCCAATGCTATTACCTTCAGCAACACTACACGCGGAGGGGATGATTCCTGGTTAATTCGCCTGATTCGTCCTCTATATCGCAACGAAGTTACTTATAGTATGTGTTACTGGTATGGCAGCACTGGCACTGTGACGCTAGGCCCAGATTTTCTGCACTTCTACATTATATTTACACTGCGAATGATCGAAGGTGGGAAAACTGAAGGGCAAACAATTCTTGTCACTCCCAAGCGTCCGGGATTTTGGGGATGGGTTTTAAATCGTGGTTTGTTATGGTTAACTCAGCGGGTTGGTAATTATTTCGCCAAAGGGGATACACAGGTATTTCAAACAATTCAGTTTGATTTAAAGACTCCTACTAAAGCAGATCAATCTATTCTGGAATTTATTCAGCACGTTAATCACCAGAAAGCTTTAACCTGGGAAACTTGGGAAACTGTTAATTATCCAAATATTCAAACCCTATCAACATCTAATAGTAATTCGCTATGAAGATACAGTTAATTATTAAACGAACTGCCAAGTACGCCAAGAGAGAGAAGAAGTAATCCTTAAGTGTAAACTTACAGAGAATTAGTATAACCCTGAATTCACTTTAATTGAACAGAAAAAATGGATTTAAAATATAATATTGTCGGTTTTGACCTACCGCATACAGATAATGATGACCTTTTGCGAC
>JBGTMK010000257.1:0-12871 GCA_041743605.1 Nostoc sp. | reverse complement strand
TTGAGGGTGCAGAAGCGATGACACCTCACAAAGACCTGAACGTTTTACTGTCGCCACTCTTGGGATTGGCTGAATTGGCAAAACGTTCTACTACCGTCAAAGCAGGCTCACCAGAGTTTTTGGCTAACTTAGACTATCCTGATTATCTAGATCGGTCTAAACGGCTACAAGACAAATGGGAACGCTTAAGCGAACGGCTGTTAGACTCTGATCCCCGCAGTTATTTGGGCAGACAACTAGGTTACTTTGGTCAAGATGGGGGTCTTAGTAAACTGCGGGAATTGATTCAAACTCACGTAGCTACTCATGGTCTGAAGCAACTGTATGAAGATACTCGCAGAGCTGCTGATGTGGTGAGTCAGCAACAAGATCACTTGAAAGACATCATAGATGAAATTCACGAGCAAGGCATTCCCACAGGAGACAGTCCCGCATTTATTGAGTTGCGCTCTGTGGTCGAAAGCTTGGATAAAATCTACAGAAATTTTCAAAAAGATTTAGGGACAGAACCACTGAAAGACCGGCGCGGTGTTGTCGTCAGCGATGTAGTTAAAGACGAACTCACTTTTAGAATCCTCAATTGGAACCAGTGGACTTTACTCTTCAACAAAGCCAACAATGGAGCGATCGCTCTGGCAGAATCTAAAGGTGCAGCCGGGAAATTGTTTGATCGGGGAAACCGTGTAAATACTTCTCTTCCGACTAAAAGCGATGATTTTTATCCAGTTTTTGAGAAAACCGTTAAGGAAGTAGAAGATTTTGCCCGCGATCGCATTCATCAAGCAGTGGTAGATTTGTTGAACCAACTGTCAAATTATGTCGCTCCAGAACGCGAACAATTGCAGATATTTTTTCATCCAGAAATGGAGCAAGAAATTGAAGAAAAATTTGGTTTTGAAGATGCTGATCTCTTTTACAAATTATTACTGGGATGCGATCCGAATGAATGGAAAGAAGCAATCATCTCGGAAATCAGTAGTAAAGACAAAACCGTTGCACCTGAAACCATCTTTCCTCTAGCGCGTCAAGACGAGAAACACAACGTTGGTCAAATCTTTGACTGGGCACCAGAAAAAAGCCAAGGTTTACCCAGATCGAGCAATCATCAACTTTTAGTCCTGCGGCTACGAGATGAAATCACCGCTAGCGCTAGCCTTCATCTTGTGCAGTATGTTAGCGAAGTTAATCAGCAAATTAATTCCGAATTAGAAGGTATTTTGGATCAAATTATTCCTAGTTTGCAAAACCTTTCCAAAAAAGAAACTTTGCTCAGATATCTAGCGGCTGGGGAATTAGCACCTGAGATCGCAATTCCTACTTGGTTGCAGATTATTTCAGAACTTGCTGCTGTTTCTTATTTAGATGATTTGAGATGAGCTAACTGAGAAAATAACTGATTGCGATCGGCTACGGAGATGAGGATGTATTTGTGAGACGTGATGCGATTTTTTATACAATTTTCAAGCGTGTCCCAGGATTGTTTTTCGAGTTAATAGAACAGCCACCAGCCGAAGCTAGTAGCTATCGCTTTGAATCAGTTGAAGTTAAAGAACCAACATTTCGGATTGATGGGGTATTTTTACCTCCACCAGATGCAACATCTCAAATGATCTTTTTTGCTGAGGTGCAATTCCAAAAGGATGAGTTACTGTATCATCGCTTTTTCACCGAATCCATGCTGTATATGTATCGCAACCCGTCGCTTTACGATGACTGGTATGGGGTCATTATTTTACAGTCTCGCAACTTGGAACCGGAAAACACGACTATTCACAGATCGCTACTGAACAGTTCTCAAGTACAACGGATTTATTTAGATGAGTTAGGTAGCCCTGATGAGCAAAAAGTAGGTATTAGTTTGATGCAGTTGACTATTGCCTCAGAGACTCAAATGGTGCAAGAAGCGAAACGTTTAATTGAGCGGGTGCAGCAAGAACAGATAACTGTTTTAGCTAAGAAGGAGATAATAGATGTAATCACAACGATCGCTGTTTATAAATTTGCCAACTTAAGTCGTGAAGAGGTAGAGGCAATGTTAGGAGTTAAGTTAGAAGAAACTAGAGTTTATCAAGAAGCTAAACAAGAGGGACTAGAACTAGGACTACAGCGAGGAATACAACAAGGACGAGAACAAGCAAAACTTGAAGTTGTCCCTCAGTTCTTAGCTCTTGGTATGTCGATGGAAGAGGTTGCCCAATTACTTAATTTAACTATCGAACAAGTAAGACTTGCATCTGAATAATCACAACAATTACTGGTTATAAATTTGCAAACTTAAGTAGTGAAGAGGTATAGGCGATGTTTGAAATTAAGTTACAAGAAACTAGGGTTTATCGAGAAGCGAAACAAGAGGGACTAGAACAAGGATTACAACAAGGACGAGAACAAGCAAAACTTGAACTTATACCTCGGTTCTTAGATTATGGTATTTCTATAGAAGAGGTTGCAAGGTTACTTCATCTAACTATCGAACAAGTCGAACAAGTAAGGCTTGCATCTGAGCAAGAATCTTCAACATCAACTTAATAACTGCTGCAATTTTCATAGCGATGCCTAATTTGGGCTACGCCTACAGCCTTTCTATATAAAAGCGTAGCCCAATCTAAATATCGCGCCAAATAAAAAAGCCAGTGCTAAAGAGAATCAGTGGTACAAGACCAAAGATTCTCTAAATTTGTAATTTTATGATGAGACATTACAGTTTTAGCCAGCTATAAAACAAACAACAGAAAGTGATACTATAATGAACCCTTTTCAACTCAACAAATATAGTGATCAAGAACCAAGCGAGAAACCACAAAAAAGATTTCCGGGATGGTTTGCTTTAGATTTTGGTACATCGAACTCTACAGTTACACTCTTCGATCCCATTGAAGTACCGATCGCAGAAATTCTCCCAAAAGAACAAGAAATGCGGTTGCGCGATCGCTTATCACAATGGCTGAGTTCTCCCGCCTCTGTGGCTTTACCAGATGTCAGTGCTGATGATTGGGAAAAGTTTATCATCGAAATTAGCAAAAATCTGGAGATAGAGCCAACAAAGTTGAGTGAAGTCTTTGAAAGTGACAATAAAGAGCGATTTTTGGAAGCAATTCGCCAAATTGAGCTTTCTTTAGGAAACAGCGAGAGGTTTCGCCGTGCTGTCAGCAAAAAACTTTACCAAATCTATCATGAGGTATTCCGCGTCCCTACCCTAGAGTCGCAAAATCTGATCCCAGTTGTGCTGGATATCGATCGCCGCGATACGGAAATTCCCAGCGAGTTGGAAATTTCGCAGTTAGGGGACTTAAAACTGCGGATGGGTAGGGAAGCTAGAGATAACCGCAAAAAAGCGATCGCTCAAGGTACAAGCAGTTCTTTAAAGGAAATTATCAGCAGATTTCACCATTCACCCAAACGCTATTTTGGTCAGGAGCGATCGTTTTCAATTATTTTGGATGGTGAAGAAGAAATAATTACTGCTAATCAACTAATCCAATCTGCTTGGGCGCATTTAATCGAGTTAACTGAAGATTACCGTCAACGCGCCCAACGCAGATTTTCAGAAGGGACTTTTTTAACAGCAGTTGTCACTTACCCAACTGTCGCCCCACCAGTTGTTCGCAAGGAAGTTAAAGAATTTGTTGAGCAATTGGGGATCGATGATGTCCAAACTGCTTATGATGAAGCCGTTTCTGTGGCAATATTCTTTTTGTGGCGAGAATTTGGCGGTAATCTGAATATTGGCATCGAATCATTCAAAACTCGTTGTCGTCAAGTAGGAAATAAATGGTCACAAAATGTCCTCGTGTTGGATATCGGTGGCGGAACCACAGACTTAGCTTTAATTGAACTAACTTTAGAAGATAAAACTCCTACTTTTGCCGATTATGAAGATCGGGGTTTAGGAGGACGTTACTATAAACTTACTCCCAAACTATTAGGTTCATCCGGTCATTTACAATTAGGTGGTGAGTTAATTACACTACGAATTTTTAGATTATTAAAAGTTGCGATCGCAGACTTTTTATTGACAGCAGTTACAACAGGTGATATTGAAAGTGAAAAACTAGAAGATTTAATTAGCTCTGAGTTAAACGAACGCTTTTTAGAACAAGGCAAATTCAAAACTGGTAGTCTTTTAAAATGTCTAGATAAAGAGAATCCAGAAGGTGATATTGCTTACAAAGATGCCCTAGATACTGCCGAGAAAGTATTGCCTACCCGTTGGCAACAAACACCCCAACGCCTGCAATCCTTTTATATCCTCTGGGATCATGCAGAAGCAGCTAAACTTAAACTTGGGCAAAAAGCACCAGCAGATAATTCTCTATTAACCTTCACACTTTCTGAACAACAAATTTCCGAACTGCTCACCCAAAGCGCCGTTAAATTGCAAGTTCAAGATCCAAATAATATCTGCGTCACTCTAGACAACCATCAATTTGAACGAGCCGCCGTTTCAGGAATAAAAGAAGCGATCGGTATTGCCAAAGGATTGATGGAAAGTCGATTGCGTTCTGATGATCTCACCAAAGATTCTTGGAATTCCCAAAAAGTTGATTGGTTAATTTTGTCTGGAAAAACTTGTAATTTAGATATAGTGCAGCGCCAAATCTACCAAGAATTTAGTAAGTCTCCATATTTTGTGTGGAATCCAGAACGAATTACCTTTGTATTGGAATTTACTAAATTAGCTACCTCTGCCGGTGCTTGCTATGCCGAGAAATTGCGAAGATTAAGATTCGATCCAGAAGAGTCTAAAAGCTTGCTGCGTAAGGGAGCCAATCAACTAGAAATTGATGTTAAAAACCTGTTTTATTATTTGCCTTGCAACTTCAAACGCAAAACTCAAAGTAACGATTTACTAACCATATTTAAAGCTGGTCAAGAACTCTATCAACTCGCACCTTGGGAAAGTGTCGCCAAGGTTCGTACTGCATGGCAAGGAATCCAATTAACTAATATTATTTATCGTCAAGACTACGAAGATGGAGATTTACGACTATGGGGTAGTTTCGACGGCAAAAATCTCATGAATAAACTGGGAATGCAAGAAGCAGAGTTCCTGAAAAAAATTAAAGTCCAGTTTGAGATTGACCAAACCCTTGAGTTTAATGTGTTGCTTTGTCAAGGAAATCCCCATTATTTAATTGATATTTCTGGCATTGATTTGGAATCGGTAGTTTCAGAAACTTCAGCGCTATTTACTGATGGTAAATTAAATTGGAATATTGCTGTGGAAGGCTTCAATAAAGACTTAAATGATGGTGATATTGCCGTCAATGTTATTGAGTCTGCAACTGTTGATCAACCAGATGCCTATCATCTTGTATTTGAAGTAGGAAATGATGGTAGTAAGTTGTTCCAAAAATTTCACTATCTGCGCGATGGTGTGACGGAACCAGGAATTGGGTTAATTAGTAATCCCTTACCTCCTTTCCCGCAAACTGGCCAGCATACTTTCTATGTTTATCAAACAGATGCAGAAACTAACAGCAAAAAATGGATACGAATTGGCGCACTCACCAAACCAGATGTGACAACAGATTACCCTTGCCAATATCGGGTAACTCTTGATGATCAAGGCATTCTGCGGATGCACGCTGGTGAAGTACCTTATTGGACATCAAACAGTCAGGAATGCCTAAAAGAAGAGGGATGCGTTTATCTTGCTGAATTAGAATTGCAGCCCAATGAAGTTGATAAAGAACGCGATCCATTTTGCGGTATACATTAAGTCTTACATTAAACCTTTGCGTTCCTCTGCGTTGAAAAAAATTAAGATTTTTAAACGCAAAGGGGCACTGAGTAAACGCAAAGGGGCGCAGAGGTTTGCTAAGTTAATTCGCTACGAATCACATACAGGTAATATTTGGAGGTGATATTCATGCAGCACTTGCGTCAATTATTAGAGGTAGAAAACTCAGAGTTAGCCCGGTTACTGCGGTTTAGTTTGTATGGACTAGAGGCTACTTTAAATCAGGCTCGCACAGAATTTCCACTAGATCCTGGATCTAAAATATGCGATGAGGTGCTGCAAGAAATTCATAACTTGTTGCAACCTGAACCGCCACAGCAAAACATTGGTTGGGAAGATGCGCCAGATGATTTAAAACTCAGTCACCTGCGGGAAGCTTTTAATTCTGACTCAGAACTGAATTATTATCTGGGTAATTCTCAACTGCAAAGCACAACGGATTCTGATTTGTGGAATGAAATTCAACGCAAGCTGCTGCGAGTCCCAGAGGATTTGGCTACAACTTGGCGATCGCGCACCTTGGATTTAGCTCAAGAAGTTGGTGCGATCGCAGATAATTCTAACCTCTATCAACTTCCCTTTATCCGTGATGAAATTATCTACCCTGGCCTTAGTGGTACTGTTCAAACTCAGGGACTGAGATTGTATCAACAAGCACTTTCAAATTTTCAAAATACACAGGAGAATGCATCCGATTTACCGGCGGCATTCCTATTTTTATATATGAATTTTATCGAAATAGACCCAGATTTACATCATGCTTTAAAGAGCGTTTTTGGCTTCGATGTCGTTTCCTTGCACTCCAAACCAGAACAGCGTCATCAATATATTGATGCTTTGAGCGATCGCTTCCAACGCACCCAAAAAGCTGAAAAAAACACTGATCCCCTGTCAATTCTCCGTGCCTGGATTGACATGGACGAAGCCATACATTCCCTAGTATTTATACCACCAGCTGAACGCTATTCTTGGTGGGGAAAGCTACAACAAGAATCACGACGCATTTTGAAGAAAGTCGCTGATGAGGCAATTAATGCAGGTAATGAAGTGCGAATTCGCCAATTATCGGGACTTTATGCAGATATCTGTGCTTCATCCAAGGATGATTTACAACTAGATTGTGGTGGTATTCCTGGTGAAGTCTTAACTTGTCTTCGAGTATATACGCGAATTAATCAAGAAGAATCTCCCGGTCGTGTAATATTTCGCTCATCACGTTAATTGCTGGCGAGTTTTCTAATTCTTGAGATTATGAGGCAAGGCAGACAATTTTACTAGTTCCCGCCTTGCCTCATAATCTAATGAAGGTAAAAAGGTTTAAATCTAAAGGATGCCCCAGAAGTGTAAAATCCCTTGACCAGAAAATACTTCAAGTGCAACGGCAGATAAAAAACCAATCATTGCAAAACGACCGTTCCAGTTTTCGCTCTGAGGAGTGAAGCCCCAACGCAAAGCATTAGGATCTTCTGAAACTGAAGGCGTAGTCTTCTTAATGTCTGCCATAAATAATTCTCCGAGCTTTATGTTGTAACAGTTATAACTGCCTGTAAAGTAATGTAACAGATTTTTACGGAAATGCAACATGAAATCAAGTCAAAATTCGGCAGTATATATTACGGGTACGTAGTTTTATCTTAACAAGTTTGCGATCCCTACGGCGGCAAGCTACGCAGTAACAGCAAATTACCTATGACTCACTACAGTTCAGATAAGATCAAAACACTTGTAGAGACAGCGATTTATCGCGTCTCGAAAACCCACTTAACCCAAGCGTATTGGCCTATGACTCACTACCGGGAAAAAATACAGGTAAGACAAACGCCGTCAGAATTCCACCCAGCACAATCACCTCAATAATTCTGAGGTAAAAATTGTTTTGCATAAAATTATTCATTACTGCACCAAAGTTAGCCTGTAAACTAGTCAACCAACCACGAAAACGACTAGACCATTTAGCAGGGCTATCTTCTGGGCGAAACTTCCACGAAAACATAGAGAGTAACAACGGCGCACCACCCACCTTGGTAGACATCAAAACATGAATCGCCACACAGCAAACCATCACAACCCAAGCACAAAGGTGGAGTGAGTACCAAATATGATCTAGCTGCCCTGCTGGAAGCCACTCTTCCTTCATCATCCTGCCAGAGTTCACAGCCAAAATAGCAGCAATCAGCATGAGAGTATTTACCAGACGTTGCAAGCTAACCCACCAAATTGGCTTCCCAACCTGGGTTAGTTGCCGCCAAGAATCAGATTGAACAAGGCGCTTTTGTCCAGCATGAAAGCTATAGAGGGCAAAAGCTGGTAGAAGAAGTAAGAAACATAATGCAAAAGTGCCGTGAATGCCTTGAATATCCGCAATTTGAGGAAATGGTATCCCGCCAAATCTGCGATCGTAAGTGTTGTAAACCAAAAATCCGGTAATAATTGCTGCGATAACTAAAATTCCACTTAAGCCGTGAAGAATTCGCAACAACAAAGGTTGATAGGGTGCAGAACGGGGCATAGAATGAGCCTTGGTAGCTTACTTCAGAAAATTGTAGCCATTCAGGAGAAAATTAACTCTTGCTTCATCATTTCTATGCTTTAATAGCCAATGCTGAACTAAACTATGGCAAAGAGAAATATTAAGAAAAATTTGAATATATGGCAGAAGTTCTCCATTTTACAGGATTTATCAAAGGAGTGACCTATAAAACTTACTTGGATGATAATTTAAGTAGGATTAATTTAGATGTATTTGATGTCAATAAAGAAAGGGGTTATGGATTAATCAAGTCACCTACAACTGAAATTGCTTATTCAAAATGGGTATCACCTAAGAGAAGCAGAAGTTATCCATTTGCCAGAATTTATAATACATATAATTCCTCAAAAGTTATAACTATTATCCCGGTGATTAAAGATGAAGGCAAAGATGGCGATATAGATAAAATTCAATACTCTACAATTTCTTGGATGAATTTGCTTAATATCTATATAGTACTTGCTTATTACGAAACAGCAAAAAAAAGTACTAAAAAAGGGCAAAGTAATAAGAATAAGTTGAGTAATCAGAAATTCGCTAATGATTTTGTTAAATTTCAGATTAATGAGATATTAGTATATCGCCAAAGCGCACTTCATTGGAATAAGAATCTATTTGAAGAAAGATTTACAGAAACTTTTGAAAAAGCTCTAGATTCTTATGATTCTATTTTTCATGAAACTGGAGTAATAATTCACTCACGAGAAGGATTAGATAAATATTTACATAAAATCAGAGAAGAGTTTGAGGAATTTAAGAATATTTCTCTTAAAGGCTCTCAGAGTGCTAGTAAGAGAGAAGCACTGACTTCTCATAAACTAGAATATTTAGTAGATGGATTAAAAGCAACTTTTAGTATTTGACTCCTGATGAGATAATATTTGAGAACAACATCTATATCATACAAGAGTCAAAAAATACTTCAACAGCATCTTTGCCAAAGCTCCCTGATATTCAAGATGGTTTATTCAAGTTAATTTTATTTTCTAATTTAGATTCTTTAATATTGAATGGTCAGGAAGTATTATTTGTTACAAAGCTCAAGCTTACAGGTAACAATGTTATCGGTTCTATTGTCTTTCCAGATGCATCACTAGAAGAACTCAAATATTTTTTAGAAGTTAATATTAAAAATTTTAATACAAATCAAAAAATAATTATTATAAAATTGGCTTTAGAAGCTCGAAATAATCAGAAACTGAAAATAGAAGTATCCAGTAATTTTTAAACCTTATAATTTTTGGTTATGTTCAAAAGTCCTCTACGATATCCTGGTGGTAAATCAAAAGCAATAAATCAAATAGTTGAATACTTGCCAGAGAGCTTTTCGGAATTTCGAGAACCTTTTGTGGGTGGTGGTTCTGTATTTATTTATTTAAGACAAAAGTTTCCTCATATCAAGATTTGGATTAACGATTTAAACCGCGAACTATTCTTATTTTGGAAGTTTGCTCAATCTGATTTAGCTCAGTTAGTTAAAGAAATTCGACAGATTAAAGTTAAATATACAGACGGTAAGTTGCTCTTTACAGAATTAACTCAGGTAGATGTAAATAATTTATCTGATTTAGAAAGAGCCATTCGCTTTTTCGTCCTTAATAGAATTACTTTTTCTGGAACTGTAGAATCAGGTGGTTTTTCGCAAGAAGCTTTTCATAAAAGATTTACTAATTCTTCAATAGAACGGCTCGAAAAGTTAGAAAATATCTTATCAGAAAACGTCCAGATTACTAATTTAGATTACAGTCACCTATTAAAGCCAGAAGGAGAAGACGTATTTTTATTTTTAGATCCACCATATTTTAGCGCTAAAAAATCAAAGCTATATGGTAAAGATGGTGACTTGCACACATCTTTTGAGGATCAGAGATTTGCTGAACTTTTGCAACAATGTCATCATCGCTGGCTAATTACCTACGACAACTCAACGCAAATTCGAGACAATTTTCAATGGGCTAATATCTCCGAGTGGGAATTGCAGTATGGCATGAATAACTATAAACAGAGTGGTGCAGCTAAAGGAAAAGAGTTATTCATTACAAACTACGAAGTTAAACTTGATTTGGAGAAAAAATCACAAGTTCAGGATGTTACTAATCCAGCTTTGCAATTGAGCCTTGAGATTTAAACCTAATTTTGATAGCTTTCAATTTTCCGGTAGGATAACCCCATAGCTCTCAATATAGCTACAACATACAAACCTTAGCTATGACAACTTCTCCAATCCCTGCTCAAGAATCCTCTGCTAGCTGGTATATCCTGCTGCAACAATTAATAGATGGTCAATCCTTGTCTCGTACTCAAGCTGCTGAATTGATGCAAGGTTGGCTCAGTGAAGCGGTTCCCCCAGAGTTATCAGGGGCTATTTTAACCGCGCTGAATTTTAAAGGCATTTCTGCCGACGAGTTGACCGGCATGGCTGAAGTATTACAATCCCAATCAAAACTGGGGACTGGTGGCTGGGGACTGGGGACTGGGCAAGAATCTACCCAATCCCCAATCCCCCTAATTGATACCTGTGGAACTGGTGGAGATGGTTCTTCAACCTTTAATATTTCTACAGCGGTTGCTTTTGTCGCCGCTGCATCTGGTGTACTTGTGGCCAAACATGGCAATCGTTCAGCTTCAAGTCTCACAGGGAGCGCAGATGTATTGGAAGCCTTGGGTGTAAACTTGAGTGCATCCAGTGAAAAAGTGCAAGCCGCATTACAAGAAGTCGGGATCACTTTCTTGTTTGCCCCTGGTTGGCATCCAGCCCTCAAGGCGGTTGCTTCATTACGGCGAACTCTCAGGGTGCGAACGGTGTTTAATTTGCTTGGGCCGTTAGTAAATCCCTTGCGTCCAACTGGTCAGGTAGTAGGATTATTTACTCCCAAACTTTTGGCAACTGTTGCCCAAGCTTTACAGAATTTGGGCAAGGAAAAGGCGATTGTGTTGCACGGGCGAGAAAAACTCGATGAGGCTGGGTTAGGGGATTTAACCGACTTGGCGGTGTTATCAGATGGAGAAGTGCAGTTAACTACCATTAATCCCCTAGATTTGGATTTAACACCTGCTCCCATCGGTATGCTTCGGGGTGGCGATGTCCAAGAGAATGCGGAGATTCTCAAGGCTGTACTCCAAGGTAAGGGAACTCAGGCGCAACAGGATGCAGTAGCATTGAATGCCTCGTTGGCGCTACAAGTTGCGGGTACGATCGCACTCCTAGATCACGCCGAGGGGATTAAAATCGCTAAGGATATCCTACAAAGTGGGGCTGCTTGGACGAAATTGGAGCAGTTAGTTGAGTTTCTGGGGAATTGATTTGCGATCGCAATTGCGGACGAAATTCGACTACATTACGTTTGATGGTGACATCGTAATTGCCAAAAAAGTCATGTCCTAGAAGTCCAATTTCTAGTTCCGCACCTGCGATCGCTACTGGTACTTTATTCACTATTACCCCGCCAACTGCCATCGAATTGACATAACCCACGGGAAATTCTACAGCTCTAGCACTAGCGGTGTTTGCCTTCGCTTTCCCTACTGCCACTATTCTCAAGGTATTTGCCATCTCTTGGGTGATTACAGTGCCACTGGCTCCCGTATCCACAATCATCTCAAATTTCTCCTGGCCATTGAAAGTCACTTCCACAATTGGCGTCCCACCAGCCCGCCTTTTAATTGGGGCTGTAAATACTTCTTGATCTGGAATCAGCATTACTGATGAAGGAAAACCTGACTCTGGTGGTAAAGGTTTTGTGGCTACAGGAGGTGAGGTAAACTTTGGTGCGGTTGCTGTTTGGGGAACGGTAACAACTATTCTCTTCTGAGGTTCGGCAATTGGCGACGCTACAGGGCGAGGAGTAGCTTTCTGTTTGGCATATTTGATTTGGCGCTGATATTCTGTGATTTTGGATTGAGCAAAGGCAAATTCTGGGGTTTGTCGCCGGACTTTTTGCATCAGCGCGATCGCATCCTGGTATTGACTCGCCACCAATTTCCAATCATCTGGAGATTGAGCCGATTGGCTGATACTCCAAGCGCCAACGGCTTTATCTAGCCCCATCTCAAAAACACTGGGTTCACTTTCAGAAGTCTCTAGTGGCTGTGCTGGGGTGGCTGCTGGTGTTGCTGGTTCGACGGCAGGCTGTACTGATGCCAGATCCCCAATTGGCGTGGGTTGCTCATTGCCACGAGTTGCGGTGTTCCGTTTGTCTTCACTACAGGCAACACACAAAACCGCTAGAGCGCTTGATACAAAAATTAGGGTTGCACGGGATAAAAAGGACTGAAGCATAACTAATTTTAACGTGTTGCGGAAGTCCCCATCTTCAATGTACTCATAAGGTGGGGATTGTGAGCGGGGGTTGAGTAGGGCATAAGCGTATTTTTTTTGCTGATGCAAAAAAAATACGCTTATGTATGACGAAGCGCCAAAATTCTCTGATAGAATAGCTGGGTCTTGACCACCAATGCCGTAAGCGAAAACCAAGCTGTATAGGTAAGTGTTGCATCGCCCTTGGCGTCTCCCCTTGGGAGAAGAGAAAGATTTGGGTCTTGGGAACCAGGACTCCTGCCCTTGGAGGGAATGTTAGACTTTCTAGTACTACGAAGTCCTA
>JBGTMK010000256.1:0-4599 GCA_041743605.1 Nostoc sp. | reverse complement strand
CATTTACCCTGGAAAGGTAGTACGTAAAGACCTGACTAAACGTATTAAAGAAGGTGCTAACGTACCAGTGTATGTACTGGAATACCTACTCGGTATGTACTGCGCGACCGACGACGAAACCACCATTGAAGAAGGCGTTACCCGTGTAAAAAACATCCTGGCACAAAATTACGTCCGTCCTGATGAAGCAGAACAAATCAAATCTAAAATTAGGGAATTAGGACGATTTACCATCATTGACCGGGTAACGGTAACGCTCAACGACAGAGATGACATCTACCAGGGAACTTTAATGAACCTGGGTGTCAAAGGCGTAGTCATTGACCCAGAAATTGTCAAACCCAACCAAAAGCTTCTGGGTGGTGGTATATGGTGTATTTTACAACTTGAATACGAAGCCGGAACCAAACCCAGCCCCTTCATTGTCGGAAGTCTCAAACCTATCCAAATGCCTAGTGTGGATATGGATGAACTGTTTGCGGGTCGCCCAGCTTTTACCCGCAGTGAATGGATTGACCTGCTGATTCGGTCAACAGGGTTGGAACCCACTACCGTCAGCGAAGATGTAAAATGGCATCTACTTGCCCGTTTGGTAGCCCTTTGTGAAAATAACTACAACTGCTGCGAACTTGGGCCCCGTTCTACAGGTAAATCCCACGTCTACAAAGAAGTTTCTCCTAACTCAATCTTGGTTTCTGGTGGAAAAACTACAGTAGCGAATCTTTTCTACAATATGTCCAACCGTCGCGTGGGACTGGTAGGTTTATTTGACGTGGTTGCCTTTGATGAAGTAGCAGGCATGAGCTTCCATGATAACGACGGTGTGCAAATCATGAAAGACTACATGGCATCAGGTTCTTTTGCACGCGGTAAGGCGGAGATTACCGCTAATGCTTCTATGGTCTTTGTCGGCAACATTAATCAAAGCGTGGAATCCTTAGTGAAGACCTCACACCTGCTGGCACCTTTCCCCGAAGCCATGATTGACACCGCCTTCTTCGACCGTTTTCACGCTTATATTCCTGGCTGGGAAATCCCCAAATTTAGCCCAGAGAATTTCACCAACCAGTACGGGTTCATTGTCGATTACTTAGCGGAGTGGCTGCGGGAAATGCGTAAACGCAGTTTTGCCGATGCCATAGACCTCCACTTCAGACTAGGTAACAATCTTAAGCAACGAGATGTTCAAGCAGTTCGCAAAACTGTATCAGGGCTGCTTAAACTGCTTTTTCCAGATGGCTCATTTAGTAAGGAAGATGTGTGCGAAGCCCTAGTGTATGGGCTGCGGGTGCGACGCCGGGTGAAAGAACAGTTAAAGAAAATTGGTGGAATGGAATTTTACGATGTGCATTTCAGCTACATCGACTTGGAAACTCTAGACGAGCATTTTGTTTCAGTACCGGAACAGGGTGGTTCGAGCTTGATTAGTCAGGAAATGCTGACTCCCGGTCACTTGCACTTTGTTAGTACTGGAGATAGCGGCATAATCGGAGCATTCAAACTTGAACTGCAAGCAGTACCCGGTAGTGGCAAGCTAGTACGCACTGGTGTAGCAACGGCTGGCAAGATGAAGGACAGTTTAAACATTGCGATGAATTACTTCAAAGCTAACGCCCAAAGAGTTAGCAGTAGCATTCATCCAAGTAATTTGGATTTTTTGCTCCAGTTACTAGACTTGCAAGGGTCTGGCGCACCGCAAGAGAGCGGATTAGCATTGTTTGTTTCGTTATGTTCTGCTTCTCTAAAACGAAGTGTTCAAACACAATTTGCAATATTTGGGGAAATGACCATTGGTGGGACGATCACACCCGTCAGTAACCTAGCGGGTAGCCTGCAAGTAGCTTTTGATGCTGGCGCTAAACGCATCCTCTTACCGATGGCAAGCGCCGTGGATTTAGCCAGTGTTCCGCCAGAGTTGTTTGCTAAATTTCAAACATCATTTTACGCTGACCCCGTAGACGCAGTATTTAAAGCGTTAGCAGTCGATTAAAAATCGAGCATGAGAGTCAGGTAATAACCTAGCCCATCAGCAAGTAATTTTTGACGTAAAGCTGATGGTATGGGAACAGAGCGAATTTGATAATTTCCTCTTGGGGACGTGGGTTGCAATAGACCTGCATTTACTAGCACCAGTAAGGTGTTGCTAGCAGCCTTTTTATAGGTGGAGTCTGACCATGCAGCCACAGTTGAATTTTGATCTCGTTTTCCTTCAAAGAAGGTTCGCAAATCAGCAGTCGTTACGACGTAATCAAAACCCTTAATTTTGTCTAGCAGGACTTCATCAATGAGTTCGCGCAGAAGGCGGTGTTCTCGCAGAATCAGGAACAATATGGTAAATCGACGGATGTCAGGGTTCCCAGTGGCAATTAATTGAATATATTCCTCAGGGACTTGCTGAAGGCGTTTGAGAATAGTTTGCAGCGCCCGCTCACGAGAAACTTGGGAGCGCAGTTGAAATAAATCCTCCACCAATACCCGTTGCCGAATATCTTCCTGGGTTGCACCTTGGTACATCAGTTCAGCAACTCGCAGGGTTTCAGTCAAAACAAAAGCGTGGTTAGTACGAGCAGCATAAGCCGTTTCAGTCATAGTAGTAAGAGTAACAAAGACAGGCAGAAACTTTTCTCAAATCCAGACGGTAAGCTATCGTACAGCAATAATCTTGCTGAGGAAGGTTTTTGGCATCCTCCTATGTAAGTCTCCCTTGATATATTCGTCAAGCGTGGTAGCTAGAAATTTATATAGGAATCCTGTTTGAGTCTTGCTGGGTATACTGACACTCTACGCAAGCGATCGCATCTGTCACCTGAAACTGACGATAGGCTATCGCCTGAACAACCTTTACAACTGGTAGAGTTTGACGAGCAAGCGGCATTAGAGGTACTTTGTCAGGAACAAACTGTGATTTCTTTGTAGTGCGATGCCTGCGGCGGGCTACGCCAACGCATTCACGAACAATTGAGGGATAATCTTCAAAAATTTACAAATTTTGCGAAAAAGTGTTAATTTATCACTAGTTTCAGAGAAAGTATAGTTACTTAGCAATTGATCCATATTAAATTTGTCTTGATGAAATAATGAAGTATGTTTCTTAAACAAGTTAACCCTACACCAGAACAACGCAAAATTTTTTTTCTAAATCCAGATCAACCTATTTTATTGTCGGGGAGAGCGGGTAGTGGAAAAACAACTACAGCCATTCTACGAGCAAAACAGTTAATTAATTTTTATAAAAGGCAAGGGATTGAGCCTAGAGTCGGATTTTTTGTTTTCAATAATACCTTAAAAAATTATTTAGAAACTTTAGCAAACATATACTTACAAGGAGTAAATTTTGAAGTATGGGTTATTGATAAATGGTGCAAAGATTTCCTAGAAACAAGAGGGCTTTTAAACAATATTATCGCTGATGAATCTGTATGTAGATTTTGTCTATAACAGGCAATAGGAGCAATTAAATTAAGTTCAAAATATCCACAATTAATTAAATTAGGTTATGAATTTCTTGTGGAAGAAATTAACTACTTGCTGGGAAGATTTGGTTTAGATACAATGAGCTATATAGAATCAGAACGTATCGGACGTGGTTCTAATCCGAATATTGATGATCTAACAAAACGTTTAATAGCTAAAGAATTAGTTCCAGCTTATCAATTAGCCTTGCAACAATTCAATTATATGGATTGGAACTACTTACGTGAACAAGTCTTTTCTTTTATGCAAGCTGGGGCAGAATATGAAAAATATAATATTTTGGTGGTAGATGAAGCTCAAGATTTATCTGCCTTACAAATAAAAATTTTATTAGAATTAACTTCTTCTGATACTAATTCCATTACATTTATTCGTGATACAACACAAAGAATTTACAAAAATAATTATATTTGGGATGACATTAATTTAACTTTTAGAATTGGTTCAAAATTAGACCTACAGAAAAATTATCGAAATACTCGTGAAATAGCTATGGTGGCTGCAAGTCTCATGCAGTCAGCTTTAAATCATGAAAATGACATTGATATACTTGATCCAGACTTCACTGAAACTTCGGGGTTAAAACCTATTTGGGTACGTGGAAGATATACCAATCAGCAGCAATATTTACTTAATACACTTGGGAATATTGATATCTCTACTGAATCCGTTGGTATTCTTCATATAAGGATGTCAGATGTTAATGAATTAGCTGGGAAGTTGTGGAGTTTGGGATATGATAACTGTTTTTTATTGAGAGACGAAGATAATTTAAAGGATGCTTCAGGTGGAGTTTATGTTTCTACGCTGCACTCTGCAAAAGGACTAGAGTTTGACCATGTTTTTATAGTTGGATACGATGATTTTTTTGCCCCTGGCCCACATAAATTATCACACAGAAGCACATCTGCACATTTATCTGCACATCGTAAACTCTTATATACTGCAATTACCAGAGCTAGAAAAACTCTAACTATCACTTCATCAATAAGGGAGTATTCGCAGTTTTTAAAAGAAATAGATATAAATTTATTACAAACAATAAGTGTTTAAAGTATGAATCTAAAACCAGACTATCAGGATTTTCAATCTATCATTGATCAACGTGGCATTAAATATCTTATT
>JBGTMK010000255.1:0-2547 GCA_041743605.1 Nostoc sp. | reverse complement strand
CTTAAAACTAATAACTCAATTGCATCTGTATCAGTTTTAATTTTACCTTTTAGTAATTTGTCAAATTCTCTAATATTGATGACCTTATCATAGGCTAGAAGTACTGTCTTCAAAGGGTCTGAACTAAACTGTCCATGAGTGCTAATATGAACGATAGGGAAATTATTTTTACTTATTTCTTGCTCTAGACGGGGACTAGTAAACTTTTCGTCTAGTAGTGTAAGGGAAGATTGTGTTTGACTTTGGACATCTTTTACTTCTTCTTTGGCTTGGGGTAATGGTCTGATGCCTTTAGGAGCGTTGCGATCTAACAAGCTGGGGCTGGGCTTAGACAAAGCAGCGATAAGAGCTGTAAACCGCTTTTTTGATAAAGGTTTGGGAGATCGAATTCTAGAACCGAGAGTGGCTGCAATGCTGTACTGCTCGAGTAGATAATTTTTCCCATTATATAATATGCCCATTGGTATACTTTGAAAAGATTTATCTAAGATAAATATCAATGTTCCTGATGCAGGTAAATATGATGCTATTGGCGCAATTAATTTTTCATAAAGTGCTTGAGAAGGCAAAAGAATTTGTTGTACATCAATAGTAGCGAGTTTCTGATCCTGTAAACTCCATAAAAGATCACTAAGATTATCTTTAACTATATTTGCTTCAACAGAGTAATGATGAAGAGAGTGGTTTGAAGACTGGAAAATAACTTCTATAGTGTCATCCAAATCAATGATATGAATGATCCCATAAGCACTATTTAAGTCGGGAATATCATTCAGAGCAATTAGGTCAAGCTTGCCACACTTTAAAAAATTTTCTAACTGTGCTGTTTGTAAACGTTCGTTTATTTGAATTACTTCTTTGAGATTAGGATTAGAATCTTTCAAAAGTAACTTCATATAATCACGGTACACAGGTTCTACTTCTTGTTGAAAGAAGAACTGTATATCTATATTGCTTGACAATATGCTGTCACGAATATGTGCCAGGTTGTCAATAGCAGATTTGTACATTGTGAGGGCTTCTTTAGCCCTTCCTTGCTTGTTGTACAAGTTTCCTAGCTGTTGTTGCCATTGGTAAGCAATATCTTCTGCTTGAATTGATTGAGCCAAACTTAAAGCTTTTAAAAAATATGCTTCTGATTTTTCTGGTTGTAATTTACCCAGAGTGCCAAGACTGTAAGACTTGATTCGCTGATTACTTGTACTTTTAGCTGTTTGCAAAGCGGACTGACCATATTCAATAGCTAATGAACGTAATTGCTGATCTGGAATTTGACTTAAACTATTAGCAAAATTGAGCTTGGTATAAACAAGTTGGGTAGCTGATAATTGAGAGAATATAGAAGAATTTTTTAAAATTATGTTAACAGAAGGTTGAATTTGTTGTTGAATTTGATTGCGAATATCAACTAATTTTGAATTACCTAATTTTAACTCTGTTGTTAAGAAATTATCAAAATCTATTAGCAAGCTCAAATGATGCATCTGAGATTTTAATTGTGTTACTGGATAATTTGTTGACACCAGATTCACTTGATGATAAATTTCAAGTGAATTGAGTGCTTGTTGCTGAATCATCTCCACAATTTCATTTTTAAAATCTGGTTCTTCTACTTCATAATATTTATTTCGTGCTTGCTTATAAATAGCTTCATGAGTATTAGCTAATGACAGCAAAATCTCATGATTATCAACAGTGGACGTTTTTTGAGCAATTGATAGCGTTTTTGCTAGAACAACCTTTGATTCATCTAATTTACCAATTAAGCGCAAGACATCTCCTAAGTTGTGCCATGCAAATAGATTTACTGGCAAATGTTTTTGCCTATCAATCGCTGCTATCAATAGTTTTGTTGTAAATTCAGTAGAATGTTGTGGCAATATGGCACAAATCTTAGTATCTGTATTTAGCTTTAGAGCTTGTAATAATGTGTTACAAGCAAAACGATTTAAACCCAAAGCTTGTAGAGCAAGATTTTGGTTAATTAAGCTGCCAGTAATACCCTCTTCGTAGCCAAGTTGACGATAAATTTTTGTGGCTGTTTTCCAAGACTCAAGGGCCTCCGATGCTCGTCCTTCATTTAAATACTTTTCTCCTATTTGGGTTAGTAGTCGCGCTTGATTACGTTTTTGTGCTTCTTTATTTACAGCTTGAGCAGCGATAATGGATGGCTTGCATACAACTGTTAATAACCCTAGAATGCATGAAAATACATACTTAAACCAGTCTCGGCGTTTAATCATTGCTGGGCATGGGTTGTTATAGTACTTTTTGACACATTTTCTTCAGAACATAAGCTAGCGAACGACGCAGCATAAGGTGTTGCTGAATTTGCTTCTGCCGTTAAGGTCACATTCCCGTAAGAGTCTTGCACCCAACCTTGAGCTTCTACAATTTGTGTTGTTTGTTTAGTTTGCGATTTTAGCTCCTCTAAATTATTGTTAAACTGACCAGAAACAAAATTATCTTGCCAAGTTGGTTTAATCGGTGGTACATCATTAGGACTGAGAGGTAATCTGTCAATACCACTGACTACTAATTCACTTG
>JBGTMK010000254.1:0-2903 GCA_041743605.1 Nostoc sp. | reverse complement strand
AAGCAAGTCTTTCAGAGTTAATAATTCTTCCATAATCAGCGCCTCAAACATCGGCAACTTCTATTGTGGCTTATAGCGGTTCTAGTCCAGATAAGATAGGCTAATGCATTTCATCTAGGAGCGATCGCACTATTAGCCAATCTAATTAAACTCTCCAGTTTACAATAAACGCTAGAGAAGTTTTTCCTTCCTAACCAGTAGTCTAAGACTACGGAGGAGATATTACATGGCATTACGACAACCTCGTTACAGCAAAGAAGAAGTTGCTCGTCGCGGTGATGAAATCTACGACTCTCAAGTGCGCCCACAAGTCGAAGCAAATAATTATGGCAAAATTGTTGCAATCGACATCGAGACAGGTGGCTGGGAAATCGATACTGATGAAATCAATGCCTCAAAGCGTCTTGAAACTCGCTACCCAGATGCACAAATCTGGTTTGTGCGTGTTGGCTCTCGCTATGTCCGTCGGTTCGGGGCTGGATTTGTTTGGTAACACGAATCTTCAAAATCTACGCAGTATTACAACTCAATGTATTATTACTCAGTACTGAGAACTTTCAAATCCACTAGAGTTTGTTTTAACTTCTTAAACGTTCTAAAGTCGATTCTTTCATCTGTCTCCGCCATTTAAAGCGATCGCTAGGATCAAGTTTAATATTTTTTTCCCAAGCGAATAGTGCTTCTTCATCATTCCCAAGCTCGTCTAAGATTAAAGCTTTGACACCCCATCCCCAACCATCCTTGGGATAAAGTTCTGTATATTTTTCAAGTGCTTCTATTAGTTGTTGTTCAAAGGATTTATCCCATATCAAAGCCCGCCTTAGATCTAGAATGAACATTTCGCGCGAGAAACGATTATGAGGATCAAGTTTAATTGCTTCTTCCCATGCAGGTATTATTTTTACACAGTTCCATGCAGTTTCCACTTTGAAGAGAGTCAATGCTTTACGTTCCCATGACCAAGCGCTTTTCGGATCTATTTTGATGGCGTTATCATACATTTTTAGCGCTGCTTTGGGTGAGAAAATTTCTAGTATGAAACCTGCAAATTGAAAGATTGATGCTGGCTTATAAGTCAGATAAACAATACCAGCAATCAACAGAGGTAATACTGTGTACCAACGATCAAGTAAAAACCAACCACCCCCAGAGAATTCCTCAGGAATTCCTAAAGCAAGGGTGAAAGCAATAGCTACAAGAAAGAGTAAAGGAGCTATTAAGATAGGTAACAGAAAGCAAATAAAAAATAGTCCGATTAAAGATATAATACCACCGCGATTTCGTAACCTCGATGGTAGCCAAACACCAATAATTCGAGAACCATCTAGTGGCGGAATTGGTAGCAAATTCAACAGCGCCAGGAAAAACTGTAAATTAATAAAAACAGCAATAAATGCAGAGAACCAATGCGGCAAGTTCCAAGTAATACTAAAGTTAAATACTGGAACTAATAGCAATCCAAAAAGTATACTAGCGATGGGGCCTGCTGCGGCTGTAGCACTTGACCACAAGCGATTACGAATTTCATCAAATTCAATATAAACTGCTGCACCAGGTAAAGCTATTCCACCTGTGATGAGTAAGAAGAATGCAGGCAGGATGATACTGTGTAGAGGATTGATATATCGACTGGGATTAAAGCTTAAATAACCTTTGTCTTTGACGGAGCGATCGCCACCCCAATACGCTACAATTGCATGTCCAAACTCATGACAACTAATAGCCACAATCCACAACAAACACGCCATCACTGAAGCCAGCAGTTTTATCCTAGCTGGGTAGAACTTACTGAACGAGGCAGGGGCGATCGTTTTTGGAAATATTTTGCCATCATCAGTCACGTAAAAGCTTTCAGACCAGTATTCTTGTCCAGCCAACGCCTGACTAACTTCAGCAACTCCATATGAATCGAACTGCTCACACTTAGTAAATTGAGGTTGGATGATGAATTTACCAGTTTTGTCGATGTATCCACACTTATCGTCTTTAATAGTAGCAGCTAACCCATGAGAAAACCGATGTTGCATTACCTTGCTTGGCTCAAGTTGCTGAAGATAATCTTTGAAATTTGATTTAAATAGCTTTCTGGCAACATTAGTAGATGTATTTGGAAATTCTTTACCAAGACCTAATTCAAACTCTGGTTTAATTACAACTTTGCCAGTTTTGTCAATAAAACCAATTTTGCCATTAGAGACTACTAAAGTAAGTTCTTCAAAGAGGCTATCAGCGTAATCGAATTGCGGACTGACAATGAATTTACCTGTTTTATCGATATAGCCCCATTTTTTGTCTACTCGAACGACTGCTAATCCTTGTGAAAAGCTTTGACAGCCATCAAATTGTGGTTCTATGACGACTTTTCCTTGCTTATCCTGAAAACCACACTTTTTTCCTGCTGAAGAGACAAATCCATATTCAGAAGTTGCTACCACAGGTGTGACATCACGCCCTTGCTGTTTAGCCCACAATGGTATCTCAATAATGGCAAGTCCTTCCTGAAACTCTCTAGCTAACTTGGGTGGATTGTTTAAGTCACCAATTACCCGTCCTGATTTATCCCTGTATGATGTAACTCTGTATGTCTTGGGATCGTGGAACGTCGCTATCCCTTGAAAAAACCGAATTGAAAATGTGTCCACAACCTTAATTGGAGACTCAGAGAAATTCACTGGTGGAATAATCCATTTGCCTTCTGGATTGATAGCGCCCCAGAGACCATTCACTTTGACAGTTGCCAAACCACCAGAAAATCGCTGAACTTTATCAAATTGGTATGGAATTACCAATTTTCCACCCTGATTGATAAATCCCCATTTGCCATTGAGTTTGACACCTACCAATCCTTCCGAAAAAGAACTAGATGACCAATCATCATCATCACGAAGAGGACTTGACTCACC
>JBGTMK010000253.1:0-3973 GCA_041743605.1 Nostoc sp. | reverse complement strand
ATCTCAAACCTAACCCCCAACCCCTTCCCCTGTAGGGAAGGGGAGCAAAAATCAAAGCCTCTCTCCTTTTAGAAGAGAGGAATGGAAGTGAGGTCATAATATTAAGTTGCACATCGCGTAAAGTTGAGTTTGTGAACTACCCAATGCCCAATGCCCCATTCCCCATTCCCTATTCCCTATTCCCATTCCATTTTGTATAAATAATACTTATACCTCTAGAGAAGTAAGTAATTGTGGGGTTTTAAAAATTGTGAAAGTTAAACAAAATAGTATTGGGAATTTAACATCATCTGCAAATAGAAGGACTACAATCAAAACGGACAAATGTTTCACGCTCCAACAATAGAGGATTAAAAAGCTATGTCCGACTTAAATCGAGGAATTATGAAATTTGAGGGTGCAGATTCCCCAAAAGTAGTCACCATCTCTACCGTGTTGCTTTTGGGATCGATCGCTGCTCTCATAATCTGGGCGCTGCAAGCTGCCTATGCGCTAAACTAAAACCATTAGTAGCCTAGAGGGACACTTGTCTTAAACGGTTTCCGTCGTAGCCAAGTGTCCTTAAAGAAGAATACAGAATCCAGAATCCAGAATCCAGAAGTAAAACAGGCTTGACGGCTGGTTTGAAAAGCTAGTTTGTGTAGTTGAGGAACTTAAAATATCCTGTCTGCATAAGGAGTCTAGTATGATTAGTATATTCATTCATCAAATATTCTCCTGAATTCTGACTCCTGAATTCTGACTCCTGAATTCTTTTCGATAAAAGCGCCCTAATTACCATCAAAAATTTCAGAAAAACTTTAGATTTGAGATTTGAGGTTTTAGATGGAAAATTTAAATCTAAAATCCAAAATCCAGAATGTTTGAACCTTGGGGTGTCTTAGTTATTTTAATTATCTGCCCCCTCTTGGGCGGATTACCCCTGATTGCATGGATTACTTACGCCCTGAAGCGGAAGCAATTATCACAGCTCGGTACAAAAAATATTAGTGTATCGGCTGCCTTTTATCATGGGGGTAAAGTTGTCGGAATTCTGGCAGTCTTATCAGAGGCTTTGAAAGGAGTTGCGGCAGTCTTACTCAGCCGCGTTTTCTTCCCAGATGGCTCGTCTTGGGAATTAATTGCCCTGATCGCTCTGGTAATCGGTAGATACTGGATAGGCAGAGGGGCAGGTACGACAAATGTTGTCTGGGGATTTGTCGTACATGATCCACTGGTGGCAATATTTGTAGCTTTCTTTGCAGGTATTAGTTTTACAATTCTGCAATCAAGAAAGGTAGTTAAATTTGGAGTTTTACTTCTATTTCCTCTGTTTGTAACCCTGCTGCACCTGAGCGATATCCCCAGAATGCTGGCTGCTGTTGCTTTAGCTGCTTTAATGGCCTGGATTTATACCAAAATTCCTGATGATATGAATCTGCCAGCCCAAGAGGCACAAACAGAATCGCAAGCGATGTTGGAATTTTTACGCGGCGATCGCACAATGGTTTCTTTAGATGAAGAGTTGGATGCTGCCATAGTCGGAGAAAAGGCGGCTACGTTATCTCAAATTAAGCGCTGGGGCTACCCAGTTCCGAAGGGGTGGGTACTCGCCCCAATTGATGATCCCCAAGGGTTGACAGAATTTCTCCAGCCATCAGAATTATCCCCCTTGGTGGTACGTTCCTCGGCTATCGGAGAAGACTCAGAAAACGCTTCCGCCGCTGGACAATATGAAACAGTTTTAAATGTTACCAGCCCAGAGACATTACAAACAGCGATCGCTCAAGTTAAAGCTTCTTATAATCATCCATCTGCTGTCCAATATCGGCGCGATCGCGGCTTAAATGATACAGCAATGGCTGTGTTGATTCAACAACAAGTTCAGAGTGTATATTCTGGTGTCGCTTTCAGCCGCGATCCCATTACCCAGCAAGGTGATGCGATTATCATTGAAGCCCTTCCAGGTAGCCCAACGCAAGTCGTTTCGGGAAAAGTCACACCAGAACAATATCGCGCTTTTGTGGTTGAAACAGGAAATTCTTACTCTATACAATTAGAGGGTGAAGGACGAGTCCCACAAGGATTAATCAAGCAAGTTGCATACTTAGCCTACCGACTCGAAAAACGTTATCATGGCACTCCTCAAGATATTGAGTGGAGTTATGACGGTCAAACACTCTGGGTTTTGCAATCTCGACCGATCACCACTCTGTTGCCGATGTGGACACGCAAAATCGCCGCTGAAGTGATTCCCGGAGTAATTCACCCCTTAACATGGTCAATTAATCGTCCCTTAACTTGTGGAGTTTGGGGAGAACTGTTTACTTTAGTTTTAGGCGATCGCGCCTTGGGGTTAGATTTTGCCGAGACAGCAACTCTGCATTACTCTAGAGCCTACTTTAATGCATCCCTCTTAGGAGATATTTTTCTCCGCATGGGATTGCCGCCAGAAAGTCTGGAATTTTTAACCAGAGGAGCTAAATTAAGTAAACCGTCTTTGCAGTCAACCTGGGAAAATTTGCCAGGACTAGGGAAGTTGCTGAAGCGGGAATTAAGTTTAGAAAAGGATTTCAAGCAGGATTATCATCAACGCTTCATTCCTGGTTTGTCACAGTTGGCACAGGAAGATATAGATAACTTGGAACCAGCCAAGCTGTTGGCAAGAATTGATTTTATTTTAGAGTTACTGCGTCATGGTACGTATTACAGCATTTTAGCTCCCTTAAGTGCAGCCCTGAGACAGGCGATTTTTCGGGTAAAGGATAGCCAGATTGATAACAGTGTTACCCCAGAAGTAGCAGCATTGCGATCGCTCAGTGCAATAGCTACAGATGCCAAGCAGGTATTGCAGGAATTTGATCCACAGCAGGTATTTGAGCAATTAAAGCAAACCCCAGAGGGAGAAAAGATCCTAGAAGAATTTAACGAATTGCTTCAGGATTACGGCTATTTAAGTGAAGTGGGAACTGATATCTCCGTTCCCACTTGGCGGGAAAATCCCCAGATGATCAAGCAGATGTTTGTGCAGTTAATGCAGGGGAACGAACCACAAGCAGGTGCAAAAGATGCGATTAATAGTATCTTTGCTGTTAAGCGCAAACGTTCTTTTGTGCAACGCCGTGTAGATATCAAAGGGCGAGTTACCGAAGTTTATTCACGGCTTTTAGCTGAATTGCGTTGGAGTTTTGTCGCTTTAGAGAAAGTTTGGTTAAAGTCCGGCTTACTCAGGAAAACAGGCGATATCTTTTTTGTCAACTTTGATGAAGTGCGGCGTCTAATTGTGGATGAAGATGCCAGTTTAATTGAGCAGTTAGATGAGTTAGTGGAATTTAGGCGATCGCAATTTGTGCAAGATAGTGAGATTATTCAAATACCCTTTTTAGTCTACGGCAATACACCTCCTCATCCCTTAGCTCCCTCTCCGCTCTACTCTGACCAAATTTTACAAGGCATTGGAGCCAGTCACGGGCAAGCCGAAGGACGAGTGAAAGTGTTGCGAAATTTACAAGATATTCCAGAGATTGACCGGGATACGATTCTGGTAGTACCTTACACAGATTCCGGCTGGGCGCCATTGTTATTAAGGGCTGGTGGATTAATTGCCGAAGCTGGTGGCAGACTTTCTCACGGTGCGATCGTTGCTCGTGAGTATGGAATTCCCGCAGTGATGGATGTGCGGGGTGCTACATGGATTTTGCAAGATGGTCAGCGGGTACGGATTGATGGGTCTAGGGGTATTGTGGAATTATCTAACGATTTAAGACCCGAATGATTACCACTTCTCTGAAAAACTTGCCTGAAGAGTCTGTTTCTCACAATCCCGAAATCAAGAAAAAGGTAATGCTACGCTTCGGCGATTTACCTCACCTGACTAATTTTTCTCAAGCACGTTTTGCTCCTGGACAAAATGCACCAGCACACGCCCATCAAGATATGTGTGAAGTATTCTTTGTGGAAGCTGGTTCAGGAGTAATTCACATTGATCATAAAG
>JBGTMK010000252.1:0-2522 GCA_041743605.1 Nostoc sp. | reverse complement strand
GAACTTGATGCTACCTACGGTGGTTCCACTCCTATAATATGGTCGGTTCGTGCGAGTGTTGTGCTAACCATCGCTGCTGTAACCTTATTTACTAATCAAGGAGAAGCTAACTAATCTGTAACAAAGCAGTTTACAGATAATTCAATTTCAAGCAATTTCATTCAAGAGGAAAACTACAATGGCTACTATCAATATTTCTGATTTGCATCCTGCTGGTTCTGATCTATTTTCTGATTCTGAAGGCTATATGAATGATCTGGGTGACAATGAATTTGACAGTATCTACGGTGGTTTGCTACCAGCACTCCTTTTTTCTGTAGGTAAACTTGTTGCTCAACGTTCCTCAGCTGTATGTGCTAAAAAAGCAGCTCAAGGAATCGCTGTTGTAAGTGGTGCTGTTTCCAGTTGGATCGCTAGTCCCGATTTTTAAGTGAAATCAATGACAACTAAGTTAATGAATTAACGTATTACTTGGATAAATAAATCATGTCAAACATTACGATCAACGATCTCAATTTACCAGGATTTTATCTACTTTCAGGTGAAGAAAGTTATCTGAATGAAATCAATGACAATGAGTTAGATTTGACTCGTGGGGGATTCTTATTTACACTAATAACTCTATTTGGTGGAGGTGGTACAGCATCTGTAATTGCTAGGAAAATCCATGATTATAACAGGGGAGCAATAGCCCATTTATAGATTGGCAGAATAATACAAAAGTCTTATTAAAAAGTTTTTTGCTTAAGAGCTTAAGCTTTTATACATCTTTTTAATAAGATTTTTAAAATTTTTGACTGCATTATTTTGATTTAAGGGAGTCCCGAACATGAGATTTTTTCTAAATACTAAGAATGTATTCAGTTATTTAGTTGACCGGAAAATATGTGAATATGAGGAGCAATATTTAAGTCAACCTGAGCTAAAGCCTGCGAAAAACTTCAATTTGTTACTCAGTTATCCAGATGGTCGTAAACTCCTTGTTAAGCAAGAACGCTATAATCGAAAAGGCAAAACTTCCGGTGAATTCCTGAATGAATGGCGAATTCAAGAGTTTTCCCGACAATTTCCAGAGCTTAGTTATGTTCGCCCATTGCTCCCAGAAGTAGTTGATTTTAATGCAAATGATTCAGTCATTGTTTTTAACTACCTCAATGACTATTATGATTTAGCTGAATTCTACACAAAAGAGAATGTTTTTCCAACTGCAATCGCCACTTCAATCGGCGCAACTTTAGCTACAATTCATCGCGCTACATTCAACTGTCAAAAGTATCAAGAATTTTTCTCACAAACATCTGAAGATACATCTATTAAACAAGCTTTTAACTTTAATCTTGGGTTAGAACGGATTAGTCCTGAAGTTTTCGGTCAGGTTCCCGCAGATGGTATTAAATTCTTTGCTCTCTATCAGCGATATGACAGCCTCGGAAAATCGATCGCACAACTCATCAATCAATCTGTACCTTGCTGTCTAACGCATAACGACCTGAAGTTAAACAATATCCTCTTACATAACAATTGGCAAGAAGTCCTAGAAGAACCAACTAACAGTATTATTCGACTCATTGATTGGGAGCGAGGCGCTTGGGGAGATCCTGCATTTGATTTAGGAATGCTCATCGCCAGTTATCTACAACTGTGGCTAAATAGCTTAGTTGTGAGCAAGTCTATTAATGTCGAAGAATCTTTGCGATTAGCGATGACACCACTCGAACAACTTCAACCTTCAATTGCAGCTTTGACTAAAATTTATTTGGCGAACTTTCCAGAAATTTTAGAGCATCGCCCTAATTTTTTGAGACGAGTTGTGCAGTTTTCTGGTCTTGCGATCGTTCAACAAATCCAGGCAATGATTCAGCATCAAAAATCTTTTGGGAATATGGGTATTTGTATGCTTCAAGTTGCCAAAAGTTTGTTGTGTCGTCCAGAACAATCAATGCCAACAGTTTTTGGAATTGTAGAATCGGAACTCATACTAATTCGTAATTCGTAATTGTGCGAAGCGGTACTACCTTTTTCTTGTTTAAATCAAATATTATGCAACTACTAGATTCTCCTCAAAGTTCACTATCAACTCGTGTGCTAGATTCTTTACAAGACATAGCCAACAATATTGAAATCAAGTCCGACTTTTGTATTAGCCATCCAGCTTACAAACCTTTTGAAATTCCTGCTGAAGTAGTAGCCCGCTTTCAAAGAACACCTTTGAATCTGCAAAATAAGTATTTGAGTTTACAATTGCAAAGTTTTCTCTACGGTATCTATTACAACGGTTCTATGCAAGCTGCTCTAGCAACAGATACCAATTCATCTGAATTAGCATTGCATCAGAATTTAGAGAACAATACTTTTCTAGGAGTAGATGTAGAGTTTTACGATCGCCTACACAAAAGCAATAGTGGAGAAGGCTACTTTGACCCCGGTTGGTCTGTGTTGCGCCAAGAAAGTGATGAGAGTCTGGCTGTCACCAAAGGCGGTTTGATTTTGCATATTGAACGCGATCGCCATTTACAACCCGC
>JBGTMK010000251.1:0-11028 GCA_041743605.1 Nostoc sp. | reverse complement strand
TGTCGCATAACCGCACCCCCCGGATGCTTTGAGTCATTATCAAATAGGGAAAACTGCCGTTCCCATCAACTGGTATTTCGATTTTACACCCAGTCCCTTTTACAAACCTTCTTGCTACAATCAATTACTTCGCTATTACCTCGGAAAACTTTTTATGGCTATTTTAGATTCAAAAGGTCGTTTATTCGGCAAAATCAACCTTCTAGATTTAGGCGCTGCGCTGGTAATTTTACTAGTTATATTTGGCATCTTTGTGTTTCCTGGAACTTCTGGTTCTGTTGCCCAAGTTGGTGCGAAAACAGTACCTATAGAAGTAGACTTAGCGGTTCGGGGTTTGAATGTACGCGATCCTGAACAATTATTTAATAACGGCTTAAAAAAAGGCGGGAAAACTAATGTAATTATCCGCAATCAACCTTATGGACAGATTGAGATTAAATCTATTCAACAGCTACCTAGAACAGTCAATGTTTTCCAACCTGATGGCACTGTTAAAGAATTGCCAGATCCAAAGACCAACAATTTTAGTACAGATATGCTTTTGACCTTAGAAGGTAAAGCCCAACGTACTGAAAGCGGGCTAGTTCTAGGTAGCAGCAAAGTCAAAATTGGTATGCCATTTGAGTTAGAAGGCTTTAACTACAACTTCAATGCAACTGTTATTGATATCAGATTTGACAAATAGTATTCATCTTTATTTTCTGAAGATATCTAATAGCAAAAATCACAAAAATCCCACCCATTAAATGGGTGGGAAAGTCAAAATAATGATTATTCCTATTTATTAGGAATTTTATTTTTTTTAGATGTAGGTAATTAAAGTTTTTAGGGTTTGTAGTAAGGACTTTAGTGCTTAGAAAATAAAGGACTAAAGTCCTTACTACGAACTTGTTCAAAACCTAGAACACGAAGTTGCCAAAGTTAGCTAAAGCAGCTTGTGACTTTACTAGTAAATAACCTAATTAAGCAAAGGCAAAAATTTGCGAATTAATCCAATTGTCACTCCTGGTAATTCCAATTGCGGCGTTAACCCCACATTTTCTAATTGTTGAAAAAATCGGATCGCTTGGGGATTAATTTCGGCAAGACGGCGACCAATTGAGGGGCCTGTAAATTCTGACTTTTGTCCCCAAATAATTGCGGTGGGGGTAGTTAACTGTTGAATGTAAAGGGATAAATCAAAGCATAAATCGCCACGTACAAAAGACAATGCTGCATACTCAGCATTAGGTTGTTGGGCGGATTGTAGATAAGCATCTACAATTTCTTCGTACACTCGATTAGATTTAGCAAATTGCCGTTGTTCCAAGAAGCCGCGAATACCGCCACTAGTAGCAATTCCAGTACTGTAAAGTAAGCGATCAACAACGGGAACGCTAACTAACTGAGCAAAAAAACTACGGGAGTAGTCTTCGCCAAAATCGGAAAGTCCGGCGGGGGTAGTCAGAATTAAAGACTTGAATAAATCAGGATGATCTGCTGCTACCCGAATTGTAAATGCTGCGGTCAAAGAAGAAGCGATCGCTGTTACTGGCCCGGTACAAGTCTGCTCGAAAAACTCCCGAATCGTGGTCAAATAATCCTCAATTTTATAACTCCGTGCTGGATGCTCAGACCTACCCCAACCAATCAAATCTGGCGCAATCACCCGATATTCAGCCGCAAAAGCTGGATAAACTTTCGACCACTCATAAGCAGAAGATCCACCACCAAAGCCGTGTAGGAACACTAAAGTTTCCCGATCATCTTTGGCAGTCACATCATCTAGCCAAGGTTCTCCAGCAGCAGTGTAATATACCATTCTACCTAGTGAGGTATTTATGGAGCGTTGTTCAAATCCTATTGGTTGAAACATAAGTATTTTTTTGTTGACTGTAGTTATTAGTTGGCACAAGTCAAATAAAAGACCTGGGACGCGGGGATACGTTGAGAGTATTTGATAATTTTTCCACGTCCCCGTGTCTTACCTTCGCCGTGTCTTCTTTAGTCACCCTGGATGCTTACGTGTTTAGTTTCAGCTCCCCGCTCATTGTTATTATCAACTAACCAATCACTTTAAGACTTCTCACCACCGTCAGATTAAGTAGATATAAAATTACTGGATTACTTGTAAAGATTTGGTGATTTTTTTTCATAATAAAAAGTAACCTAACGTTGAAATTACTGTTTTATAAGGGTTTTTCATGGTAGCGAGTATCACTCCAGAGTAAATTCAGCATAACTTTTTATGGTAGTGTATCAAAAAACCGATAAATAATTTTGGGCGTAAAAAATATTTGAAACGCTCATTTTAATCAGCTATTAATTCTACTTTTATGCGTACCTAAATAGAATTAATGTATAACAATCCGATTATTGTCTAAGTATAGAGTAAGGCAGGATGTCATGGTAAAGCAGGCTACTCTTCAATCAAATAAACGACCAGCGATTGAAGACGCTAAATTTGCGTTTGACAAGTTTAATATACAAAACGAAATTAGAGCTTCAGTTTGGCGAGGTCAGGTTGAGCCAGCTATTGACCCTATCAAAGTAACTGTACCTACTTGTATTTGTTTAGACTTAGAAGACTTGAAGTGTTTTGAAGCAGTAGAGCGCCAGTATGAACGCTGGGGAGTTATTTTTCACAATTCTTTAGCAATACAGCCATCAAATCCAGCATTTCCAACCTATTCAGGACTAACAGTCTTAATGGGAGCGCCCAAAAGTGGATTTTTAGAAGCTACTTTCTTGCGTCCAGTTAACTCTGTTAGCGCCTTTGTAACTAGTTCGCAACGGCTAGTGCTTTCCGCCTACGATCGCAATCGACAACTGCTTGCTCAAACTGCACTACCAGGCTCTAATCTTGCCAATTCCGACTCAGCAATTTCCCCCAATACCTTATTATCTATAAGTGTGAATAACATCTACAGCGTTACCTTCTGTGCTTTTAATGGACAATTCACCCTTGATCAGTTTCGTTTTTGTCTTTAATTAGAACTTACGCACAAAATGCCCTTGCTCTCAGGGATTTAAAAATGGTATCTTTATTTGCGCCGTGCTGTAATAGTCTACTATCCTAGAACTTACGCATTGACAGAGATAGCCAACTGTGAATTATCTCTCGTTACAAGGCTCTGCCTTGTAATGCTCTTGTAGGAGGCTCTGCCTCCAGTCAAACCAGTAGGCAAAGCCTGGGAACAAGGCAGGACAAGACTTTTAGCTGATCAAGTTTGCCTTACACATCATAGTCAATGTGTAAAGTACATAAGTCCTATATCCATCCGTAAAACCGAGTATATTGTGGTTTCGTCCTTCATCCATAGTAAAACTTATACAATAGGTAATTTCGTAATCAAGTAGGTAAACACTGTGGCACAGGCTTCGTCTTCTTGGCAGCAATTGATCAACCAGATCCCTAACTGGAACTGGTCGCTTCCAAAACTCAAGACAAAGAGAGCCATAAAGCAGCAAACATTTAAGCGCTTCTGTGGCCCTGGAGGATTTCTTGGGTTCGTGACAATCGTTGTTGCTATGTTGTTGTGGAACTGGAAACTGCTATTGGCTCTCTTAGTCGGCGTTGGAGTAATGGTATTGGTTTACTCAATGCAGGAGTGGGACTGGAAATTGCGCTGGTTAAAAATACGCAATTTCTTGAATAGTTCAAATCGTCGGTTAGCCCTAGCAGTCATCAGTGGTGGTATTGCTACTGTCAGCACTTACATGGCAGCGGCAATTTGGATTGACTCTCACAGTCCGTGGATTGCCGCTGGTGCGATCGCGCAAGGCGTGGGTACTCTGTTAACTTTAATTTTATTGGTTTGGCAAATTGTCAACTTTTATGAAAATCGAGAAGAAGACCATCTCGATCAGTTGTTGGTAAATTTAACAGAAAAAGATCCATTGAAGCGGTTGATTGCCCTACGTCAACTAACTAAAGTTATTACCCGTCAGCGAGTTGATTCTTCAGTGCAGCAAGATGTTGTTCAATGCTTGCAACTCCTACTCAGTCGAGAAGAAGAAGTTGTAGTTCGAGAGGCAGCTTTTAAAAGCTTACAAGCTTGCGATCGCCTACAAGTGCTACCCCCCAAAACAGCAAAAACTTTCACACCCGTCTCAGCAAAAGTCAAACACCACGTTTATTAGTCATTTGTCATTGGTCATTGGTCATTGGTCATTGGTTATTGGTTAAATGATGAGCCCTAATTAATTTTCAATCCCCAATCCCCAATCCCCAATCCCTAATACTTATTTTCGAGATAGTCGTCCATTGCGAACTTGGACTACTGGATGATTGCATCGCCGCACCAATTGTTCGTCGTGGGTGGTAACAATTACTGTAGCCCCAAAGGAATTTAACTTCTGGAGAATTTGGATCACTTGCCAGGAATTATCTGGATCAAGATTTCCAGTAGGCTCATCTGCCAACAACAAGGGTGGTGTACCAACGATCGCACGGGCAATACTCACCCGTTGTTGCTCTCCCCCAGAGAGTTGATCTGGAAAGCAGTCAGCTTTACTCACCAAACCTACCAGCTTTAAAGTTGGTTCTAAACGTCGTTGAATTTCTTTACGGGTATACCCTTGAGCTTGCAGCACAAAAGTCACATTTTCCGCTACGGTTCGTTGGGTAATCAGTTTGTAGTCTTGAAACACAATGCCAATCCGTCGCCGCAATAATGACAAGCGATCGCCCCGTAAATCCGCTACATTACATTCATCAACAATTACTTCTCCTTCTGTAGCTAACTCTTGCCCATACAGTAGTTTCAAGAGGGTTGATTTACCAGAACCACTTGGCCCGGTGATAAACAGAAATTCTCCCTTTCTTACCTCAAGGTTCGCATTTAACAAGGCGTGAGTGCCATTAGTATAGGTCTTAGTTACAGATTGCAATTGCACCTTTGCAATCGTATTGCGATCGTGCTGTTGAGTTTCACTGTCCTCTCTATGAACGGATTTTTCTGTCTTAACTTGAGTTGTCAATACTGGCATTGTTAAATTTTCCTCATACCCACAACCAAACAGTTTGCTTGCTAAGATGTGACATTCCCCTCAAAAATAAGGATTCCCAGGTTTCGCCTGGGAATTTAAAATTCAACAAAGAAAATTTAAAATTTTTTGAAGACTTTAATACAAACTAAGTAATAGCACCCAGAATTCAGAATTCAGCACTCAGAACTCAGCACTCAGCACTCAGCACTCTTAACTAATTGCACCCTTTGCTGTCAAACGATAAATAAACGCTTTCACCGCAAACTCTGGCAAAGCCAACATCCGCCGCCAACGCCAAGGTTCTTGATAAAGCCGATACAACCACTCCAAATTATTATTTCCTAACCAGGCGGGAGCGCGAGTTTTAGTTCCTGACCAAATATCAAAACTGCCACCAACGCCAATCCAAATTGCTTGAGGACACAAATGACGGTTTTCGGCAATCCATAACTCTTGACGTGGCACTCCCAAACCGACAAAAATCACTTGTGGCTGTAATTGAGCAAGAGTTTCTCGCAATTGTGCTTCTTCTTCTGGTGAATGGTAGCCTGAGTGAGTACCTACTATACTTAGGTCTGGAATTTGCTGCTGCCAAAAATCTGCCGCATTTGCAGCCACTCCAGGCGCTGCTCCATAGAAAAATATCTTTGCTCTTGTCTTCTGTTGCCCAAGTTCTTGCAAAAGCTTTTCTGCTAACTCAATCCCCGGAAAACGCTGCACTTTTTGCCATAACAGCCACCGCAAATACAGAACAACCCCCGCTCCATCTGGAATCACGAGTTCAGCATTTTTAATAACCTGAGCTAATAATTGATTTCGCTCTGCTTGCATAGTCATTTCTGCATTGAGCGTTACTACATGAGTTCCCTTGCCTGTATGCAGGCATTCTAACAACCAGCCTGGATAGTTAGCCATCACATGAACTGGTATTCCCAACACTGAAAATGCTTGATTACCGTTAGACATAGCCTATTCTTGAGTAACCCTCACACCAGATTTTGCTTGAATGTTAAGTTTATCAAATTTTTTTATATTAGAACTTGGGCAGGAGAGATAGCCCTTTGCCCTGCAACAATAGAAAGCATAATTAAACTAATTAATCTTAATTAGTCTTGGGCGCTTGTACTTGGACTGAATCAGTCCAAAGTTTATTGTTAAAGTGTAATATTCACTCAGTATAAAACGCTCAACTCGCAACTCTGGTTCCGGGAACAGAAGCCTCCACTATACTGCTTGCAGTTAATGTGGGAGTATGTCGCGAAACTCGACTTTATGGTTAAGGTAGTGTAACGGGCTGAAGTTGGCTATGAGTAAAATTCGTATCGCTCTGATTGAAGATCATGACCTAACTCGTGTAGGTATTCGGACAGCATTATTGCAAAAAGATGACATTGAGGTTGTAGGTGAAGCTGCCAATGCTGCTGAGGGATTAAAAATGTTAAAAATGCTACAACCAGATATTGCCATTGTAGATATTGGTTTACCAGATAAGGATGGCATTGAGTTAACACGGGAGGTAAAATCTACTACTAATGGGCAGCAGATAGTTACAAAGGTCTTAATTTTGACGCTGCGGGATAACAAAGAAGCGGTGTTGGCAGCTTTTGCCGCTGGCGCAGACTCTTACTGTATGAAAGATATCAAATTTGATAATTTGCTGGAAGCAGTACGAGTAACTTACAATGGCAACGCCTGGATCGATCCAGCGATCGCTCGGATTGTATTACAACAAGCGCAACAAAATCCCCAAAAGTTGGAATCGGCTTTTGTCGATACTAAAACTATTGCCTCTAACCCTGATTATGTCGAGAATCTGGAAGGAATTCAGCCTTACACCCTGACAGAAAGGGAATTGGAAGTGTTACAGTTGATTGTCGAAGGTTGTAGTAATGCAGTAATAGCAGAAAGACTTTATATCACTGTTGGAACTGTTAAAACTCACGTTCGCAATATTTTGAATAAACTATGTGCCGATGACCGTACCCAAGCAGCAGTCCGCGCCTTGCGTTCTGGGTTAGTTGGATAAAATTCATTTTGGTGTGGACAATTGAGGATGATCAAGGGAAATCACAACTTTGAGAAAGTTATATTTTCAAAGTCAATGGCTTCTCTGATTTTCTGCTATTTATCAGGTGGGATAAAAATTATACTATCTCGCCATTCAAATATGTGAAAAATAAAGTCAAATATGGCTGAGAACGGGGTGGACAAACTTAAGCTCATGGTGGTAGACGATGAGCCAGATAACTTAGATTTACTCTACCGCACTTTTAGGCGAGATTTTCAAGTATATAAAGCCAATCATGCCTTTGCTGCTATGGAAATCTTGGATCAATTTGGCGAAATGGCGGTGATTATTTCTGACCAAAGAATGCCAGAAATGAATGGCACTGAATTTTTTAGTCGCACCGTAGAACGTTTTCCAGACACGATTCGGATTTTGTTAACTGGTTTTACTGATGTCGAAGATTTGGTGGATGCAATTAACTCCGGTCAGGTATTCAAGTACATTACCAAACCCTGGAATCCAGATAAACTCAGGGCGTTAGTTGAGCAAGCCACTGATACATATCGCCTAGTTAAGAAGCGCACCCAAGAGTTGCGTCGGTCCCTACGGCGAGAATCTTTGTTTAATGCAGTAACAACAGCAATTCGGGAATCTTTAGACTACGACAGTATGCTGCAAAAAATTGTGGCAACTATTGGACAAACATTTGAAGCTACCAGTTGCTTGCTAAGACCAGTAGAGGGCGATCGCCTAATACAAGACCAGTTTTTGTACCGCGATCCTCAATCCCCTGTATCAGATTGCTTCTTCGATCCCAGTATTTTAATCGAAAAAGTGCTGGAAACCCGTCATTATTAACTTGCTCAAGATATATATGATGGTATTCCTTGTCACCATCTGGTTGTGCCACTTAGCTATCAACAGCATCTATTGGCTGTGCTGGCCCTCCACCAATGGGGAAGCGATCGCCCCTGGCAAGATGAAGACATCCAACTGATTGCAGGTGTTGCCGAACAAGCAGCCTTAGCTCTCTCTCAAGCAAAACTCTACCAGCGCCTCCAAGAAAAGCAACAGCAGATTCATAATGAGTTGGAAGTAGCTCGCCAAATTCAATACAACTTACTACGCCAAACTTTACCTGATATCAAAGGTGTGAAGGTGCAAGCCTGTTGTTACCCGGCGCGGGAAGTAGGAGGTGATTTCTTTGAAGTGTTTGTTCATCCCAAAGGCGATTTGTGGTTAGCAGTGGGTGATGTTTCTGGTAAGGGCGTCCCAGCTGCTTTATTTATGGCTAGTGTTATTTCAGTATTGCGCCGAGAATTATCTCAAGAAACACCAGCCGAGCCGAATGTGGTTATGCAGAACCTCAATCACGCTCTGAGTGAAGATTTAATTAGCAACAATTATTTCATCACCCTTGTGTTAGCCTGTTATACCCCTAGCACTAAGGAACTCGTCTACACTAATGCCGGTCATATCTATCCACTCTTATGGTCACGCCAAGACGCTTTAGCCGACAATCCTAATTACCTCAAAGTCCGCAGCGTTCCTTTGGGAATCCTGCCCAAATGGCAGGCACTATCTGGTCGCTTGGTTCTTGACGCTGGAGACACATTGTTACTTGCCAGCGATGGCATTACAGAGGCAATGATCTCAAATGATTCTGATTTAACAGTAAAAAACGGGCCTGGTGTTGAGGCCATAAACCGTTCTATGCTGAATCAAGATGGTCTTTGGCAACTTTTACAACAAGAGCAAAAACCACTTTCTCTTAACCATTTACTAGCTCGCATCCAGGCAGATAATCACATTCAAGAAGACGATCAAACTATACTTTCGCTGGAGATTTTATAAATCATGAAAAGTGAGCTTCATGTACCAAGTGACTTGAGTTTTCTGAATATTGTCGAAAACTGGTTGCTGGGATGTTTGAAAATTCAGCTAGGAGAATCTGTGGATTGGTCACGGCAATCAAGTCGTTTGAGACTGGCTTTAGTAGAAGCCTACTCAAATGCAGTCCGTCATGCCCACAAAGACAAACCAAATTTACCGATTTTACTGCGTTTGGAAGTGAAAGACCGGGATCTTGCCTTAGAAGTTTGGGACTACGGCGAAGGCTTTGATATGTCTAACTACTACGCTCCTAACCCATTGGAAAAACAAGAAGGTGGTTATGGTTGGCTGATTATGAATCGTCTCATGGATAAAGTAGATTACGAATTGCAAATTAATGGCGCTAACTGTCTAAAGTTACAAGCGACTTTACCCGAATTAGTCCAATAGAAAAAAGTTACTATTTTGCAGTTAATGTGATTCATGAAGAAGAATTGAGGAGTCAGAATAACGCCATTATAGTTATTTGCTACTTTTCAAGATGTAAAGAAATTAACACCAATTTTAAAAAGGAATGAATGTGATATATTCAAACCTGGAAATTCAGATAAAATCAGGCTTTTTGAACTTTCAATTGATATAACTCTTGAGGAGAAGCTAAAAGTTTGATTCTAGTATAGAAAAGTTGCCCTTCTTGGTTGAGGATAAATAACCACAAGACATTCACACTACACCACGAAGTTTGGGCTTTGCCTGTCACCTGGATTTGGATGTCACCTGTTTCTAAAGTCTCAGCTATTCCTGTGTTGGGGTAAGCCTTGATATTTTGGCCTTCTTGTTTTAAGTAGGCTGCGATCGCATCTGTCCCCACAATATCAGATTCCAATGGTGGATGCATCACACCATCTACCGCAAATAAGGCAGCAGTTGCCTCAAATTCTCCTGCATTTAAGGTTTCAAAATAACGTAGTACACTTGGTTCTGTAATTCCCTCAATCTGGAATTCTTCTTTCAAATGCGCTGGAAATGTAGATTCAGTAGAGGTCATAGTAATTAGTTGTATTATGCTATCTGCATATTAATTTCAGTACAAAAATAGATAAAAAGAAAGCCGCTGTTGACATAATTGCTACATAGTAGTAAATCTTCCTCACGATAGAAGTTTTACCAGAAGGAGGCAGGATATTGCAGTGGTAGCGAGTCATCGAGCAAGCGTCTTGATTCTGATTCCTGTTAGCGGTAGCGGGGCGTTTAGCCCATTGTGACTTCTGAATTCTTCTTCAACTTCCCTCTGCCAAGGAGGATTGGCAATCCACGAAGGTGGGTAAAGCTTCGTGTAGAAGTGCTTTCTAACTGCCGATTTAACGTTAAGTTGACACCAATGCCCAATCCCCAATTTATGACAACTCAAACACTAGGACTTAAACAAAATTTATATGACTATTTACTGTCAGTCTCCCTCCGAGAACCAGAAATTTTAACCCAACTCAGACACGAAACAAGCCAGTATCCAATAGGGAGAATGCAGATTGCTCCCGAGCAAGGGCAGTTTTTGGCGTTAATGGTGCAGTTGTTGGGAGCTAAGAAAACTTTGGAAATTGGGGTATTTACAGGTTATAGTTCCCTCGTGGTGGCATTGGCGTTACCAAAAGACGGCGAGGTGGTAGCCTGTGAGATTAGTGAAGAATTTACCACGATCGCTCGGCGTTATTGGCAGCAAGCAGGAGTGGCGGATAAAATTCAACTGCACATTGCCCCAGCTTTGCAGACTTTAGATCGTCTACTGGCAACTGGAGAAGCAGAAACTTTTGATTTTGCTTTCATCGATGCAGATAAGAGCAACTATGATGCTTACTATGAGCGATCGCTGCAATTATTGCGTCCGGGGGGACTGATTGCAATCGATAATGTCCTTTGGTCAGGCAAAGTCGCCGACCCCCAAATGCAAGATAATAGAACTAAAAGAATTCGTGCCTTTAATCAAAAGTTGCATCAAGATCAACGAGTTAGCCTTAGCTTAGTAGCGATCGCAGATGGCTTAACTCTGGCACTGAAGAATTAATTGACACATGTCCATTAGACCCATCCGAAAACTCACAAGCCAATATTTACAAGGCTTTGAGACCAGTCCTTGCAGATTCTGTTTCAACGAAGAAATCAGTGTTTGATATAGTTACTGATAGTTTAGAGCATAAAAATACATAATCTTGCCCGAC
>JBGTMK010000250.1:0-7604 GCA_041743605.1 Nostoc sp. | reverse complement strand
GACTTCAGCTAAAAGCCAAAGAACTTTAGTTCTGGGCGGGATGCGGGTAATGTGGGTAAAAGAGTTGAAACCTATGTGGACAGCACTTGTGTGTACACCCCGTAGGGACTAAAAGAGAGTAAAGAATGGGGACTAGATAGGAAAAAGTTTTTCCCAATACCCAGTCCCCAATACCCAGTCCCCAATACCCATTCCCTAATTTACATTTGTCCCCAACAATTCCTCTATAGCTTGTCGTTCAACAGGGGTATGAGATGGTGGTGTCTGACGAGCATCGGTAATTAGCCAGTCTAAAGCAGCGGCTTGAACATCAATTGCAGCGCCAGTTTTATCCACACAATAACGTCCAAATACTAGCTTATCGACTAACCGAACTCCGGGGCCTAGGCGCGACCATTCAAAAATCACGCTGTTATCTACTGTTGCACCACTACATATCCAACAATTGGGGCCAATCATTGCTGGCCCGACAATTTTAGCTCCGTCTTCGATTCTCGTCATACCGCCGATATAAACTGGGCCTGTAATATCCACTTTGTCCCAATTTACAGCGACATTTAAGCCAGTGTAGATGCCAGGGGCGACTTCATGACCAGGAATTTGCACATTTTTGATTTCACCCAGCAGTACACCGCGAATCGCCCGCCAATAGTCTGGTACTTTACCAATATCTACCCATTCAAAGTCCATAGGAATGGCGTAGAAGGGAGCTTTGATTTCTACTAACTTGGGAAACAATTGGCTACCAATGTCATATTCCACATCAGAAGGAATATAGTTAAAAACCTCTGGCTCAAAGATATAAATACCTGTGTTGATGTTAGTGCTGAGAGCTTCTTCAGTTGAAGGTTTTTCTTGGAAAGCTTTGACTCGACCATCTTCGTCAGTCACAACCACACCGTAGCTAGAAACTTCTTCCTTGGGGACAGATTTTGTGATAATAGTAGCGATCGCTCCTTTCTCTTTATGCCATTTAACTGCCGCTGTTAAATCCAGGTCAATCAAAGCATCACCGCACAAAACCACAAAGGTATCATCAAAAAACGGTGAGAAGTCTTGGATGCGGCGCATCCCTCCCGCTGAACCAATTGCTTCCCCCTCCAGTTTACCGTCGTCATCAATTTTCCCTTCAAAGGAATAGGCAATCTGTACCCCAAATCGCTGGCCGTCACGGAAATAGTTTTCTATTTCCTCAGCCAAATGACTAACGTTGACCATAATCTGGTCAAATCCATGTTGGCGTAATAGTTCCAGCAAGAACTCCATCACTGGCTTTTGCAGGATGGGAATCATCGGTTTGGGAATTGTATAGGTAATCGGACGCACGCGAGTACCCTTACCAGCCGCGAGAATCATCGCTTTCATAAAATTTATTCCTCAACCACAAGCCAGTTTACTTTCATCGAGTGATACTTAATCATCAGTTTTTATTTCTGCTGTAAGTTATCCTTCAAAATAGGAATAACAGGAATTTAGTGGTTATTACAACCATCGGTATACTTAGATGACAAGCGATCGCTTATCTTTTCAATTTACTCGGATTTTGGAACTGAATCAAAAATCTGTAAATTATCTGTAGGGCGATTTTTGATTTTCTTAGTTCATAGATTGCTCAAAAGGTTTACAGGTTTTAGCTGAATCTGTAAGTAGACGAACTTTAATCTCATGGTAAAACTCCTCTTGAAATAGCTCTACTTTGGATTGAGCCGAAAGTAATAGTAGCGCCCAGAAAACGCTAACTAAATTACTGTGTTTAGTCTCATGTCCAGACCCATTTTGCTTGAGAAGCTTTGTTTTAGTCCACAAATCTACAAGTTGTTCTAAATTCAACCAATTTTGTTCTGAATTAAGCTCCCTTGCTGATAAATTCAACACCTGCTCCAGTTCCCCAGCTACTTCTGTCAGGTTTTCCTGGTGAGCTAACTCCAGAGCCTCCCGCATACTTTGGACGCTAGGCTGCCGTCGGGGACGGATCGGTTTAGGGACTTTTTCTACTAGTTTTAGCTGGTTCGCCATAATCTGCAATTGCTTGATTAGCTCTTGCAGAGTCACCCGGCGCTTTGGTGGGGGCATTGCCGATGGACGACGACGCAATTGCCGTTCTAATGGTAGACGATGACCCTGATGTGATAAACCATCTTCACCTTCCAATAGGGCATCATCTTCTACACCATCTTGGATATCTCCTACTGTTGACAATTGCATTAAGGTATTGGCTTTGAATAATACCAGCATTGATGCTGACAAAAATGCTTGTCCAGATTGAGACAAGTCCGCTTCATAGCCTCTTCCTATTGACTCCGGTGCCATAAGTTCTAAATAACGGTCAATCACCTCAATCACTTGGACATCCCAAGGGTCAATTTCTCCCTGTTCAGCTTGGTAAATCAGGAGTGTGATTGTTTTTAATAGCTCGGAAGCTTCCATCAACAGGTTCTAAATTAATTAATGAGAATCAAAAGACTTTAAATTCAACAGTAAACTCATTGACTATTGGCAAAGCGTGTAGTTTATACATGTGCTTGCACTTCTTTTAATCAGAATTACCTGCTGGCAGTATCTTCTGAAATTTGTAATCAATCACCATTGTGAATTGTGAGATCAGAATGTGCAACTTTTGACATTAATCTGGAGGCGAGTCATGGGGAATAGTGACAGTTGATACAAAGTCACCCGACTTACCGCTCTTGATCGCATCAAAAGTGCCTTTAATAGTACCAGCAATGGGAACAGCAACAAGCGTTCCCAACAACCCAGCAATCTCAAATCCCATCAAAATAGCCACAAAAATCCAAATGGGATTCAGTCCAATAAAGTTGCCGAGTAACCTGGGAGCTAACAGGTTATCTTTAACCTGCTGCATGAGAATTGCCGCCACAGCAACTTCAACTGCTAACCACCAATTTTGCAACAGTACTAAAATCGTCACCAGGCCAATGCCGAGAAATGCCCCGATAAAGGGAATGAGTTCTGAGACACCGATTAATATGGCAAACAACAGGGCAAAGGGTACTTTCATCACTAAGAAAATTGGTGTTAGAGTTACCACCATGAATAGACCTAGCAACAACTGGCTGAGGAAGAAGTTCTGGAAATTTAGGCGCAAGGATGTAGTGAGGGGATCTCCAATATTAGAGGGCAAAAGATTGACTAAACCATACCAGACGCGATCGCCATATAAAAGCATATAAAAGGCAATCACAATCACTAACACTATGTCAAGTAATCCTGAGAGCAATGTTCCAGCAAATCCCACTGCACCAGAAGCTAGCTGTTGTACCAAATTCTGAATGTTGGCATTGATTTGGCTGCTTATAACTCTCAGATCAATTGGCAAACGTCGTTGCTTTGCCAGGATCTCAAACTGCTCTAGGTTTGCTTGACTGGCGGTTAACCAATCAGGGATCTTATTTAACAGTTGGATTGTTTGGTCAATGATCAACGGCACTAGGGTAACGCCCAGAATCCCAAACAGGGTTAATGTTGCAAGTAAAACTATGATCACCGCCTGAGTGCGGGTGATCCGGGCACGTTCAAAGAACTTAACCGGGTAATTTAGGAGAAAAGCCAGAATCGTCGCAATGCTTAAGACAGTAATGGGATGCTGGAAATAGCGAAAAAGCACAGACAGCAGCCACACATTAAGAGCGATAATTGGGCCACTCAGACCATAAATTAACAGGCGTTGAAGGGAGGCCGAACGGCGCATCTGATGCAACCTATTTTAGATATTCTGTAAAATTCATGATGGTACTGATCATCATGATAGATATTTTTAACAAAGATATATATAAGCGTATCTGATAGTAAGGAAACAAATCACAATGGACAAAACCGTAGCTGATCTTCGTAAGGACTACACCTTGGAAGGTTTGAGCGAACTCGAAGTAGACCTCAATCCTTTTATCCAATTTAAAAAATGGTTCGATCAGGCAATCGCAGCACAACTCCCTGAACCCAATGCCATGACCATTGCCACTGCCACACCAGATGGTAAGCCCTCTGCCAGAATGGTTTTACTCAAGGATTTTGATGAACGGGGCTTTGCCTTCTTCACCAACTACAACAGTCATAAAGGACAAGAACTGGCAGAAAATCCCCAGGCGGCTTTAGTCTTTTGGTGGGCAGAACTGGAACGTCAAATCAGAATTGTGGGGTATGTGGAGAAAGTTTCCGAAACTGAGTCTGACCAGTATTTTGAAAGTCGCCCTGGTAAGAGTCGCTTGGGTGCGTGGGTATCTAATCAAAGCGAGGTGATAGAAAGCCGAGAAGTCTTGGAGCGGCGTTTGCAAGAGTTTAATAGCAAATATGAAAATGAGGAAATCCCCCGACCACCTCATTGGGGAGGCTTACGAGTGATCCCCACAGAAATTGAGTTTTGGCAAGGACGCCCTAGCCGTCTGCACGATCGCTTACTCTACAGGCGTTTAGATAATGGCACTTGGAATATTGAGCGATTGTCTCCTTGAGGGAGTGGGGAGTAGGGAGTTGGGGGAGCAGGGGAGGCAGGGGAGGCAGAGAGAGGGGAAGAATAACTCATGCCCAATGCCCAATGCCCAATGCACCATGCCCAATGCCCAATGCCCCGCATCACATTACCACTGGGCGATCGCATCTTGAATTGCTGCCCGTGCTTCTGATAGAGATTGGGTACGGGCATCACCCTCATTCAAGCTGTTAGCGTTAATAAATTGAATGTCTGTAATCCCAATAAAAGCGAAAATCGTCCGCAGATAAGGTTCTTGAAAGTCATAAGCAATGAAAGGGGATGTCGGGCTAAAGTCACCGCCGCGAGCTGTAATGATAACTGCCTTTTTACCCTCGACTAACCCTCTAAAACCTTGAGCTTCTATTGCAACAGTCCGGTTAATGCGAACGATTTGGTCGATATAAGCCTTAAAAGTGGAAGGTATATTGAAGTTGTACATTGGCACTCCAAAGACGTAGCGTTCTGCTGCCAAAAACTCATCAACCAGTTCGTCAGAAATCCTAATTGCCTCAGCTAATTCTGGGGTATGGCTTTCTGGTGGGGAAAATGCCGCCGCAATCCAAGCTTCATCAACGTGAGGAACTGGGTAATGCCCTAAATCTCGATAGACGATCGCATCTTCAGGATGCTTTGCTTTCCAAGCACTGACAAATTCCTTAGATAGTTCTCTTGAGTGCGATCGTTCAGCACGGGGGCTGGAATCAATATGTAGAATGTTTACCACCAAATATCTCCTGATTCGCTAGGATTTACTGCTTTTACTTTTTTTGAGTCTTTATTTCAAAGCATTACATTAGATACTAAAAGTAACTAGTTACTAAAGTAAAGTAGTTACCATAAAGTAACTACCGGATAATTTTGGCTAATTTATCGATGTCTGCTTCTAAAAATCCTGATGCTTGCCCAATAAGTATTTTGATGACTTTATTATCAGGGCCCTGGACAATGTATATACTCTGGGCGTTGGGTAATAGTGGGCCTACTCGCTTTGGTGCATTGAAGCGCCAAGTCGAGGGTATCTCAACCAAAATGCTGACAGAAAGACTGAGAATGCTTGAAGCAGCAGAAATTATTTATCGCCAGTATGAACCAACTATTCCACCTCAAGTAACTTACGGTCTTACAGAACGCGGCCAAGAATTAATTGATGTGCTTGATCAACTCAATGCACTTGCTGAACGTTGGTATGGTAGCGAACAACAGCCTGAATGTGAATTAAAAAAGCCGATGCATTCTCCATCGGCTTCGCTAACAAAATTCAACAGATAATATAGTCTACTGTTCCTGTATCGCTGCTGCTTTGGGAGGAAACTGAATTCTGGGATCTGGCATGAAATTGTATCTCAAGTACAATCCTCCCCAGACAAACAAGATAATTAACAACGCACCAATACCAAGAGGACTAGGAAGCCAGAAAACAGCTTCTATGTGGTTTAGCTCACCAGGCTGGAGTTTCCACACTAATTGATTGCCATTTTTTTCTGGCTCTATGGCAGTTTCAGTTAGTTGAATGTTTTTGGCTCCCCAAGGAGTCTTCAAGCTAAATTCCAAATCCAGAATTGAACCAGCATTAGCCAAGACGTTACCTTTGCTGGCAATTAGAGATAGCGATCGCAAATCCAAATCATAAATCAACCGATTTCTGACTAAAAGTAAAAAATTGTTCTCCTCTAAGAGGACGTTTGATTCAATTTTCGGCAGTTCTGAGTCAGATTTGCTCTGGACAGGCTCAGAGGGTTGATTCGCATGGGAGTTAAAAAATTCGTTGAACTTTTCTTGCAATTCCCTACCACTGCTAAAAGGAATGGTGACAATAATTTCTTCTTGGGAAACTCGTTGCGCTTTGCCCTCAAGTTGACGGGCACGGCGTTCTATGCTGTTTAACCATTCGTATACAGAATCACCACTAAAACTAGTTAATCGTTCTCCCAATTTAATATGCTGTACTAGTTCACCACTATTTGAATTGTCAAAATTAACCCCCACATCGTACTTTACACAGCCAGAAAGTAGCAGGGATGTTAACAACACTAGCCACAGAATAGGGCTTCGCATGGGAAAGACGCGGTTCATTCGATTTCGACCATTTAGTTTCATATTTCTCAATACAAAATTAAATGGTCTGATGAACCACAAAAAAATCTTTCCGAAAATTGAAAAATTCATAATTATAAATCTCCCCAAAAGTCAACAGATTTTGGATTTTAAATTTTGGATTTTGGATTGACCCTACCGATAAACGGATGAAGCCCAAAGATTTTAAATTTTGGATTTTGCTTTATGCCTTATCCCTTGTGAGTGAGATATAAACCAAAAGAATCTAAAATCTAAAATCTAAAATCCAAAATCCAAAATTGATATCAGCTAGGAGTTACTGAAAAATTCAACCAAAGCAAGTACGAGATGGTTAAACCAATGGCAATTAGCGCCACCCAGATAAAGCGATTATCTCTGGTATTGACCTGACTGAGATCAACGAATTCTGGCTCCGTAGGTTTAGGTTTTTGCTGAACAGAAGATTTAGTGGACTTAGCGGCTACAGAAATTTTGAGTTCATTATCGGGTAATGCGGCCAAATCAGGGATTTCGGTCATCCATTCGCTAGGTCTTTTCAGCTTTGGTGCTTTTAAGATGTAAAGCATCCGTCGCGCTTGTTTGCTGGTTTCAAAATAGGGATGGCGTTTGAGTCTTTCGCAAAGAGCGATCGCATCATCGGTGCGTCCAGCTGCTTCATAAGCTGTGACTAGATGAATTTCTACTTCGCCCCCAAGCCGAGAATTACGAGCTAAAAGGGCGCTGGCCTTTTCTAAATTTTCTACAGCTTCGCGGTATTGCCCATTTTCAAAGGCAATTTTTCCAGTCTGATAGCGGGTTTTAGCAATTTCTAAACTTTCTGCACTCACGTCTTATATAAAAATCAGCACTATTTTCATTTTGCCAATGCCAGCAATCTTTTTGGAATCTTTTCAAAAGCTGGCAATCTGAAAGTGGGTCAACTGCCACACCCACTCTTAGGATGTGGCTTGTAACTAGGAAACAGAATTTCCTGAAACATACGGGGTATTGACTGACCCCTGCTCCTCCGTCCCTTGGGTAGAGGAGAGAATATAGTCAT
>JBGTMK010000249.1:0-25418 GCA_041743605.1 Nostoc sp. | reverse complement strand
CTCCTTAGATCCAGTGTAATCTTGGATTGCATAGTGTGTCGGGTTGCTATGGCTTTTTTTTATTCCAAGGTAAAGCGTAAGTCCAAGGTAGCTTCCTGACTGTGAACGGACAATTGATAATACTAATGGGAGGAAAATCACGACCTGGGGCTAGACCTAAACGTACTTCAGATATCCTGAGTACTAGTTGCAGGGAAAAGTCCAACTCTTTTCTTCTGTTGATAAAGTCGTTGTACAGCTTTTTTTGCCCTTTTTGTAGCCCGTTAATATCAATTAGTGGTTTTTTCGCTGAATAGGTTCCAGCTTCTTTATCGCGCTCAAATACATCTTCTGCTGTCACAGTTTCAGAAAGTGTTTTTTTGGGAGCAATCAGGCTAGGACTTTGGGGTACTGCTAAGTCGCGGGTTAAATCTGGTGATTTCCGAATCACACGCCGCGATTGTTTGCTATGTTCAACTACTAAAGAACTATTGTCCCAGTCAACGTATACGGCAACATTCTCAGATTTATTTTCTATGCTAATTCCTAAATCTTTCAAATCTTCAATTGCGTATGAGGGTTTAAGTTTAAAGGAAATTCCAATTTTGTCGTCGAGATTTTGTTCTTTTAGTTGCTCATCAACGATTCCTTTTTTAAACTCAAATTTAACTTGGTCATCAATGGATTCAACCATGCGGTTAAAAACATAAGAGACACCGATAATATAAATCGTCAAAACTACTAAATTCTGGTCGCTACTCCTCATAAATCAGAATCTTAACTCCCGGTGCTAATGAATATATATTTGACTCATCGCTTATCTAAAATCTTTAATTGCGCTTGATTACTACAGAATTTTGCAGCCAGCCTCGTCGCCAAAAAAAGAATAGCAAACCAAGTGCGATCGCTACCATTACTGCCAAGCAAATTGGGTAGCCCCAATACCAATTCAACTCAGGCATATTATATGGCGATTTTTCAGTATTGAAATTCATCCCATATATTCCGGCCACAAAAGTTAGTGGAATAAAAATTGTTGAAACTACCGTTAGTACCTTCATAATTTCATTCATTTTATTACTCACTGCCGAAAGATACACATCCATTAATCCAGATGCTAGTTCTCGGTAAGTTTCCACCATATCCATCACTTGAACTGTATGGTCATAACAATCTCGCAGGTAGATTCGCACTTCTTCACCAATTAGTTCACTACCATCTCGAATTAAAGAATTAATTGCATCTCGTTGTGGCCAGATAGCACGACGTAGTTGCAGTAATTCTCGCCTAATTTGATAAATATTTTGTAGTGTTTGTGGGGTTGGTTTGACTATTACCTCTTCTTCTAACTCTTCAATGCGCTCCCCATAAAGCTCCAGCACTGGGAAAAAGCCATCAATAATTGCATCTAACACAGCGTAAGCTAAATAATCCGCTCCCTGTTTGCGGATGATACCTTTGTTTTTTTCAATTCGCGATCGCACTGCTTCAAAGCAATCATGTTCTGGTTCTTCTTGCACTGTCAGCAAATAATGTTTCCCTAATATCAAACTCACTTGCTCACTGTAAAAACCACAAGTTCTTTCCTTTGGTACTACCATGCGGGCAATAAATAGCAATTGGTCGTCATAATCCTCAGTTTTGGGACGCTCTGGTACATTTACTACATCTTCTAAAACTAGAGGATGTAACTCAAAAACGTTACCCAATCGTTGTAATATGTCTTGACTACCTAAACCTTGTACATCTACCCAAGAAATCGATTCCATCTCCAGATATGGGATACAATCCTCTGGGGTTGCTATTTGCTCACGGATGAAATTAGTTTGGTTATAATCAATCAAGAAAATTACCGGGAGTGGAGCATCTGCATCAATAAAAATTGTTCCAGGTACAGTCCCTGGTTGGTGATAGAACTCATCTTCATATAGCTTGGTGATTAGTTTGGGAAGACGACGCAGTTTTCGTATCATGCAATATTACCTAATAGTCATTTGTCATTTGTCATTGGTCATTTGTCATTTGTAAATAACAAAGTAGATAAGGATAACTTACACGTAATCTTACAAAAATCAATATAAAGACTGTAATTTCTAAATTACGCAATTATTTAGGTTGATAATTTGGTCATCAGCCAGACTTAATCTGACAAATTACGAATTACGAATTACGAATTACGAATTGGTATAACATATCGGCTTTGAATCAGCAATGCTACAAAAAACAGTTTGCCTGGGCAAGACAAACTGTTTAAAAAATATTTATCTGGGTCAGCAGAAGTTAGAACATACCCATGCCACCCATGCCGCCCATGCCGCCCATGCCGCCCATACCACCCATGCCGCCCATACCACCCATGTCAGGGGCAGGAGCAGCGGATTTTTTCTCCGGCTTTTCAACAACGATCGCTTCGGTGGTCAAGACCAAACCAGCAATGGAACCAGCATTTTGCAAAGCTGAACGCACTACTTTTGCAGGGTCGATAATACCAGCAGCAATCAAGTCTTCAAATTCTCCGGTAGCAGCGTTGTAGCCAATGTTGAAATCGCTATCCCGAACTTTCGAGACGATTACAGAACCTTCCGCGCCAGCATTCTCTGCTATTTGGCGTAAGGGAGCTTCTAACGCTCGTCCGACAATATCAGCCCCAATTCTTTCTTCGTCATTTTGTAAAGTCTTTTTAATCGCTCCTACCACCTTAGCTAAGTGAATTAGGGTTGTCCCACCACCAGGAACAATACCTTCTTCCACGGCGGCTTTAGTAGCGTTTAGCGCGTCTTCAATCCGTAGTTTGCGGTCTTTGAGTTCGGTTTCGGTTGCCGCACCCACTTTAATCACTGCCACGCCGCCAGCGAGCTTGGCGATGCGTTCTTGGAGTTTTTCTTGATCGTATTCAGAATCGGTTTCTTCCAACTGTCTACGAATTTGACCAATCCGCTTTTGTACTTCTGGCTTAGTGACACTGCCAGCTACAATAGTGGTGCTTTCTTTGTCAATGGTAATTTTGCGGGCAGTTCCCAGCGCTTCTAGAGAAGCGGTATCTAGGCTCAAGCCGATTTCTTCAGAAATCAACTGTCCATCGGTGAGAATGGCAATATCTTCTAACAAAGCTTTGCGGCGATCGCCAAACCCAGGTGCTTTAATGGCAGCTACGGCTAGTACACCCCGCGCTTTGTTCACTACCAGAGTTGCCAAAGCATCACCTTCAACATCTTCAGCAATGATTAGCAAGGGCTGACCAGAACGGGCGACTTTTTCCAAAATTGGCACTAAATCTTGGATGCTGCTGATTTTTTTGTCAGTAACCAAGATCCGAGCGTTTTCAAATTCCACAATTTGCCGCTCGTTGTTGGTGACGAAGTAGGGAGAAATGTAACCTCTGTCAATCTGCATCCCTTCAACTACTTCTAGTTCGGTGGTTAGGGATTTAGATTCTTCAACGGTAATGACACCATCTTTGGTGACTTTTTCCATTGCTTGGGCTAACATTTGACCAACTTCTTCATCGTTACCAGCAGAGACAGTAGCAACTTGAGCGATCGCACTTCCTTCTACTGGCTTGGCTATCTTGGCAATTTCTAGTACCAGTGCCTCAATAGTTTTGTCGATCCCACGTCTTAAGCTAACAGGGTTACTACCTGCTGCGACGTTCTTCAAACCTTCTCTAATCAAGGCTTGTGCTAAAACTGTGGCGGTGGTTGTACCATCCCCAGCGACATCTTTAGTTTTTGAGGCTACTTCCTGGATGAGTCTTGCACCCGTATTTTCCAAAGGATCTTCTAATTCAATTTCCTTGGCAACAGTGATACCATCGTTGACAATTTGAGGTGCGCCAAACTTTTTTTCTAAAAGGACATTGCGACCTTTAGGCCCCAAGGTGATTTTTACGGCATCAGCAAGGGCGTTAACACCCCTTTCTAGAGCTCGCCGCGATTCCTCGTCAAATGCAATAATTTTCGCCATGTTTCATTTCTCCAGCGCTTCCATTAGACAATTTAGCACTCACAGCGCCAGAGTGCTAATCTCTAAAGCAGCTCAAGTTACAAATGGAAATAAAAAATTGATTAATATACAGGTGATGCTCATATTAGATACTGGCAGTAATGCTTGAATTGGGAGATGAATCTAGAGAACTCCCTTAAATCCCTTGGTATTGCCGACCCTGGCGGCACCGGCTGGTTGGCAGTAGTATTTACGTTCCTCTTAGCTTGGGTTGTAACTTGGCGTTTAATTCCGACAGTACGCAAATTCGCCTTGCGGGTAGGTTGGGCTGACCAACCCAACGCACGGCGACTCAACCGAGAACCTTTACCCAATGCAGGGGGGCTAGCTATCTACGCGGGTGTGATTGCCGCGCTGGTATTAGCTAGCCTTTTACGACCGATCGAACTCCAAAACGTATTGGCTCAGGTGCTAACTATTCTGTTGGGGGGTTCGATATTAGTCCTTGTGGGGTTTATCGATGATCAATTCGGCTTACCGCCCTCTGTGCGATTGTGGGCGCAAATTGTCACCGCACTGTTACTGGTAGCTAATGGTATTAGTGTCAAAGTTATGTTTGGCACCCCCATCGACTCGCTGCTGTCCATGTCACTGACAGTACTATGGGTAGTAGGGATTACCAACGCCATCAACTTGATGGATGGTATGGATGGTTTGGCAGGAGGAATCAGTTTTATTACCGCCATGAGTTTGTTGGGCGTTGCAGCCCAATTTAACAACCGTGCAGCGGCAATCTTAGTACTCGCAGCCTTGGCAGGTGCTGCACTGGGCTTTTTGCGCCATAACTTCCATCCCTCACGAATTATTATGGGTGATGCCGGAGCATACTTTTTCGGTTATGTGCTAGCAGCAACTAGTATTTTAGGTAAATTACAACAAAACACAGTTTATGCACTAATTCCTACGGTTTTATTTCTGTTGTTACCAGTGTTAGACACCACTCAAGTATTCGTAAGGAGACTATTAGCAGGAAATAACCCTCTTAGTACACCTGGCAAAGACCACCTGCACCACCGCTTACTTGCTTGGGGACTATCCCAGCGCCATGCTGCGTTTACACTTTGGTCAATCACCTTAGTTTTCAACTTGCTGGCGATGAGAATACAAGGTATGAGTTTGGCTGTGATGATAGCTACTGCCAGTAGCATTATCCTTCTTTTGGCCTTTACTGTCTGGCAAAGGATACGCCAACAGCCTTAGTTTTTTGTAGGGTGGGCAATTTTGACATCCTCCCCCGCCCTACAAGGTCAGGGATTCTAGGCTCAAACAAGCAACAGCAGTCTTCGACAACTTACATCACCTAACCCAACCATTGATGCCCCAACAGGTAATTACGAACTACGAATTACGAATTACTTGGTCATTAAACTAAGAATCCTCTCACGTTTCAGCATAGGAGTGTCAAAACTTCAGTTAAAATCAGTTTTGACCTGGACTTCTATACCTGTCTCGAATTTGGCGAAGATATAAAGAATTAGACTGTGTTGGTTGCTGCAACACATAATTCCCATAATTAGATTGTGGAGAAGATTGTGGGGATTGTGGTGGTTGTATCGGTTGCTGCAACCCATAATTCCCATATCCCGCAGGGTTTGTGGGTGTGATAACACTTTGACTCGGATTCTGGCTAGAGTAAGGTGCAATATTACTTGGTGCGCCAGAGGTGACTGGGGGCGTCACTGGTGCGACATTAGGCACTACCTGACCACTATTTAAATTACTGTAGGGATTTTGCTGTAAGTTCGTACCTGTTGAGGTATAGCTTGTCCCAGTAGTTAACCCATTATTAGGCACTAACTGACTATTATTTAAATTACTGTAGGGATTTTGCTGTAAGTTCGTACTTGTTGAGGTGTAGCTTGTCCCAGTAGTTAACCCAGTACTTGTACTTGGTAGATAATTCTGACTGGTTAAGCTGTTGATCGGTGACATTAGCGTTGTTTCTGAGTCAGAGACTCGACCCAAGGTATTTGTTTGAGTCGTACTACCATTGAAACTAGACAATTTCTGGTTTGTCGATTGGTTGAGGGCTGATTGCAGAGGGCTAATAGAGAGAGAATTTTGATTCTTGTTGGTTTGATTAGTAAATTCAACACCCAGGCTAGAGGATGTTTGTTCCCCCTCTGTTGGTTCAGAGGCTCCAGTTAAGCTATTAATACCTAAGAACTGGTTATTGTTAGTATTCACTGTCCCAGTACGCAATAAATTTTCTGTTTGTACAACAAAGGGATTTTTCATGACTGGGGAGGTGCTGCTATTAATGCCTAAACCAGGATTTAATTTGGTATCACTAGCAGAATTTTGTTTGTTAATTGCATCCTCTAATAAACCTTTGCTCTTTTTTGCACCAGTATTTTCCTTAGGGGTATTTGGCGTTAATGAGAGAGTTGCTTCCTCAAAGTCATTAAACAAAACTGGCAGGTTATCAATATCGGCTGCGATCGCTCTGTTTTCCTCTGATAGGGAGGAATCAGCAGACTTTGGTGAAGCAACTTCGTTTTTTTGCTTGTATACGAAAATATCTGGATTTGACCAGTATTCCCAGGTTATTAGCCCGACTACAGATAAAAAAATTGCAGTTCCCCAAAAACCAGGTCGTGCTAGATTCGATAACCTGGCTCTGAGATAGCGTAAGTAGGCAGGAGGATAATGACGATTTGGCATGGGATTGATAATTGAAATTTACTAAAAATTGTTCAGAAGGCAGGAGTAGGTCAGTTATTGCCGGAATAACTCACGCGCTATAGCCTGGGATTGGAGCAGAGACACTTTATATCTGGCGGCACTTTCTGCTCAAGACAATTCGTTTTATACTAATGTTCTTTTATGTTAACGAAGCTGTGAACTCACAACTATGGTTACTGAGCTTGCCGTTGGCGCAGCCTCTCATAGAGAAGGAAAGTTTTACGGAAGAAGGGTTGCTGTTTCATGCTTTTGCTTGCTTCAGCAGGAAATATCTCAACTGAAGTTCGATACTGATTTCATCCTAACTTCTTAGGAAGTTATTAGTCATTAGCAATAGACAGACATCTACTAAGTAAGTCGGCGAGAAAAAGCCAAACTACATTAAGTAATGTAAAATCTAATTTAATTAGCTTGTAGTAAGGGCTTTAGCCTTTAAAAGAGGACTAAAGTCCCCACTACAAACCTTGAATTATTCACGCCGTTCTACTTAGTTAAAAATTTACTTTTTAATTTTTTTACTAACCCGTTTAGTTCGCAATAGATTGTAACAAGAGATTTATAATCGGTTCAAACAACTATAAACTTCTGATAAAAATCTATGATCTAAATTTGTCAAACTCCCCAGGCTGGATTCGAACCAGCGACCAATCGATTAACAGTCGATCGCTCTACCACTGAGCTACTGAGGACCACTCACAATTTATAATCTTAGGGCTAAAAATGGAATTTGGCAAGTACTTTCGCCAATATTTTTTTAGATGCTTAAATATAGAAATTTTGCAGCCGAAATTTATTCAGGAACTTAAGCAGAGACTGCTAAACACCAAATATCTACTGTAATCCCATTCGTAATTCAGCCAGGCGCTGCCGCGCTTTAGCATCAATGGCATTAGCTAAAAACCTGCTCTTAGATTGTTTGCGCGTATGATACTTTTGTCGCATCCGACAGACGGTAGCTTCCACTTCCCCACAGAGTTGTTGTGCCGACAACCATTCAGCCCCATATCCTTGGATCATCAACTGCTGTGCCCGGTCTGATGTAGCAACAATCACACGAGAAATCAAAGATTGGGCTATTTGTTGGCGAAAAGAAGCACAGGATTTTTCAATATAAGTATCTGCTGTTTGCCCAAAATCAGTGTAATAAACAGATAAAAGCTCAGTAATAATTTCTTTATTACTAGAGGTGTTCTGATATTGGGCATCAAAAACTATCTGAGTTGAATAACCTTGAAAGGCACTATAACCAGTCATTGCTTCCACAAGTTCGCCCCGTGCTGCCTCTAGACCAACGCTATCACGCGTTTTTTTAAGGCAAGGCCAAGCGCCTATTATATTGTAGCCGTCCACTAACAAAACGGCTTGGAGTAAGGAACGGGGCATGGTTTTGAATCACAATTTTCTAGAGTTAACAAAATTCATTCATAAGTTTTATAATAATTGATGCTTTGTCTGTAACACTATGCTACACAAGATAAAAAATACGGCATCCTCACAAAACTCAAACCTCAGACAGACGCACCAACTTAAAACGCGCCTTTGTTTAAAAGGCGCGTTGCAGTTTTTTTTAGTAGTGTTTAGGAGTGCTAAGTACAATGAATTTTACTCAGCACTCGTTACTCAGCACTCAGCACTTAACTAGGAGGCTTCGCTGTGTACCTCCATCAGACGTTGCTTGAGGCGTTGGGCTTCACCTCTATCTACCAGAGAACCTTTTTCTAGCAAGAAAGCGCCGTCACAGTAATTTAACTCGTCTAATCGATGTGTTACCCACAAGGCTGTAATACCTCGACTTTTGACAAGGCGGCGGACGCCAGCAACTAAATCCAACTGGCTATCTGGATCTAGTAAAGCAGTAGGTTCATCTAATAATAAGACTTCACAGCGACGGGCGATCGCACCGGCGATCGCTACTCGCTGTTTCTGTCCGCCAGAGAGTGCATAGATCGGGCGTCGTAGGAGGGTAAGCAAATTCACCTCCCCTAGCGCCTCTTCAACCCTGGCTCTGGTAGCAGCAGGTGGCAACTTTTCTTCCACCAATCCAAAAGCCACATCAGCACCAACCGTTGGCATCACCAGTTGATGATCTGGATTTTGGAAGACAAAGCCAACTGGTTGCAGAACCCGAATTTCGCCAGATTCAGGAGCTAATAACCCCGCTAGTAGTCTAAGTAACGTTGATTTTCCACTGCCATTTGTACCCAAGAGCATCCAAAACTCACCTTTGGGTACTTCTAAAGAGCAAGACTTGATAACTTTCTCTCCATTAGGCCAACTGAAATTTAAATCCTTGACTTCAATGCCCACTTGAGTCATTTGTCAACCTTGGTTACTCAGCAGCTACAGCAAAAAAGCCAGGTGGTCTGCCACCGCCAGGGGTTGTACCATCTTTCTGAACAATCTGCACCCCAGAAATTTCACTAGCGCGGACAGCAATTTTTTTCTCTGTCTTGCCCTCGCACTTGAGTTCTACAATGTCAGGGTTCCCAGAACGGATTGCTGCCAAAATTAGCTGATAGACAGCCTCAGCATCTTCTGCTGATTTACGTTGTACTGAGATAGGGAAAGCAGTGTTTCTGATGCTTAAATCGATGGTAAACATTTAGCACTAATCAAATTTAACTGTAGGACTCATTTTAGCGTCAGCTGACTGATTCTAGGAAAACCCAATGCCCTAGATAGATTATTCAGCCTGGTTACAATACTTATTCATCTCATTGACTAATGTATCTGACTGCTTGCCAACAGTTGTAGCTGCTGCTGTCAATGTTGAGTCAATTTCAGTTCTGGATTTTTGGATTTTTTCTCTACCAGATGCCGAAGCTTCTGCTATTTTAGTTGCACCAAGCGCTCTACCTGCAATAGCGATCGCTTGACTAAGATTTTGAAAAATTTTGACAAAGCCGCTTTGAAATTCTTTCAGCTTTGGATCTGTTAAATTCAGTTCCTCAATAGATTTAGTCACAAATTCTAAATCTTTAGATAGCTGTATGCTAGTTATCACTTGGGTTCCTTTATTTTGATCAATCAAAGAAGTTCCAGCATTCACAACTCGAATCAGTCGCTGGCACTGGGAGACTTTATCTTCACTACAACTAGTAATGAGCAAAGCAATGCTTAGGCTAACAGGAGCAAGAACAGTATATTTATGTGAAACTGACATTAACACTCCAACAGCAATAAAACTGAGAATATCGTATCCAATATTACGGGGATTGGGGATTGGGGATTGGGGATTAATTAAGAATTACGAATTACGTTAGCGCAGCGTTAGCGACGCAGGAGCGTCATTACGAATTATTTTCTTCCCCTGCTGCCCCATGCCCAAATCACCAATCTATCGGCAAACCCAACTGGTCTAAAGTAGCACCATTTTGCAAAAGTGGCTGAATATCGTTGTCTATTTGAATGCGGCCACCAGCCAGCACCAAAGCGCGTTGAGTAACTCTGCCTAACCAATGTAGATCATGGGAGGCAATTAATATTACCTCTACGGGTAACTTTAATAACACTTGCGCCAAATGACGCCGCCATGCTGGATCAAGACCGTTAGTCGGTTCATCCAAAATTAGAATTGTCGGTTCTAGGGCTAAAATCGAGGCTAGGGCTGCTAGGCGTCTTTGTCCACCAGAAAGTTCGTGGGCGGAACGATTGGCGTAGGCTTCTAGACCAAAATTAGCTAATAACTGTCGGGCGCGATCGCTGGCATCTGCTGCTGAAATTCCATAGTTGCGTGGCCCAAAGGTAACATCTTCTAAGATGGTCGGCATAAATAGTTGGTCGTTGGCATCTTGGAAGCTAAAGCCAATTTGACGACGGATTTGGGGTAAAGTTTGCGGTTCTACGGGGATGCCATTAATTGTAATTTTCCCAGATTGCGGTTGTTTTAAACCAATCAGGTTCTCTAGCAAGGTACTTTTTCCAGAACCTGTTGCTCCTATCAACGCCACGCGATCGCCTTTGTTTAAGGTAAAAGATATTTCTTGTAATACTGGTTCTTGACGGAAATATGCATAGACTAGGTTCTCAACCTTGACTACGGCTGTATGGGGGTTATGGGTTGATGTTTGGGGATTAGAAGTCAAAGATTTCAAGATTCACAACTGCGTTAAGTTTTGTAAGAGGTTAGGGTGACAGTAGCAGCGATCGCCCAAGCTCCTAAGAGGGCAAAACGTTCTTTGGGTCTGAGGGTAGAATCTATAGGCAATTGTCCGTTGTAACCACGAGCTACCATTGCCGCGTAGACTCGCTCTGCTCTATCTAAACTACGAAGATATAAAGCTCCAATCATGGCAACACTGGTATAGCGTAACCATCCCGCAGTTCCATTCAAACCGCGTAATTGGGCGCTGCGCTGCATCCGCGTTACTTCTGATAGCAAAATTTCCATATATTGCCCAGCTAACAGTAAGTTTTCCTTTAAAGGGGCTGGTACTGGTAAGCTTTTGAGGGCGATGCCGAAACTGTGGGGCGGTAAGGTTAACAAAAAACTATTCATAGTAACCAGACAAACTAGCGAACGAACTAGCAAAAAGCTGGCTCGTTCCCATCCCTGGGGTAATGCTAGTAATGACAAAAAAATCAATTCTGTACCGAGTAATCCTCCCAACTGGCGAATAGGTGCGCGCAAGAAGCCAGCCCATAAAAGTGCGATCGCGCCATATACACTTAGTCCATACCAGGCAGAATGCTTTAATAAAGCTGCCCCCACTACAATCACTAGAGACAGTTGTAAACGTAGCGGTAAGGAAAGTTTAAGCATTTTTTGGTTTCACTACCTTGGCAATTGCAAAGGCGACAGCAAAGCAAACCGCAGCTCCCACCAGTCCAGCGATACTAGTGCCAATTGGCCCTAAACCCTCAATCCCATAGTCAGCTAAGGGAGTCGGTACAATTATCCGTACTTTCTCGGCTAAGTCGATGAAGCCCGTATTTTCGGCAACTTTCTCCAAACCATCAGGCCATGCTGAGGCAAAGAGTGACAATACTCCTGCAATTAAGAAAATGGCGACAATGGGCACTGACCAGCCGCGAAATTCTTGTTGTTCTCCTGGTAATAAATCTGGTCGAGCGGTGGCCAGATAAGCTAGCACACCCCCAGTAATCACTCCTTCGCCAATGCCAATCAAAATATGCACACCAGTCATGGCTGGTAAAACTATGGCTACGGACGCAGTTCCAGAGAGGGCTAATTCGATGGCTGCTGCTATCGCTGCTACCACTACACTTACACCAGCTGCTATACCAGCAGCCAAAGGTAAGCGCCCTTTAGACCCCCCAAATAGCCGCTGTAACGTTTCGGTTAAAACCCAGCCAACCCAAACACCAATGACTCCCATATTTAAAATGTTTGCGCCCAAGGCTGTAATGCCACCATCGGCAAATAGCACAGCTTGAATAATTAAAACTGTGGCGATACACAATGTTCCTGCCCAAGGACTACCCAAAACGATCGCAGCTAAGGTTCCTCCCAACAAGTGACCACTAGTACCTCCTGCTACCGGAAAATTGATCATCTGAGCGGCAAAAATGAAGGCGGTGGTTAGTCCTAATATGGGCGCACGACGGATACCAAATGCTTCTTGCGATCGCCCGAAGGCAATAAATAATGCTGCTACACTTGCTAAACTGGTAGCCCCTGCCACCGGAACAGAAACAAATCCATCAGGAATATGCATGATCTACCCTGTATTTTTAAATGTTCATTTACTCAAAACAAGCAAGAAAACTACGGTATCCAGTTAATAACAAACAAAATTTTGGCCTTTTTTGCAATGCCCTACTGGGGGATTTTATAGTATTACTTTTGACGTATTTACAATCCCGTATTTGCTTAATAATATACTGATTTATTAGTCCGTTATTTTTTTTTATTGCTATTGGCTATAACTATTTTACAAAAGATTGTTTTGATATTTGCTTGGATTGTGCTATTTAATTAATTCAGCAGGAGTATCCCAAATGTGTAAAAACATCAGATCAGATGTCATTGCAAGCATAATTAAATGGGGCATTCAGTTAGCTTTGCGACGCTTTATTGTCAATGAAAATATATCATCTTGGTAAATTTGAAAGATTGAGATATTATCCATTAAGAAGTAAATTTTTACGGGTATAACCGGGTATAACAAACTTACCTAATCACCATTTGCACTTGATTTATCTCTTCTCATAACAGTTATCAACAACAAGTTTCTCTCCTAACGATTTATTTATTGATAGAATTCTTAACATCTAAGTATATTAACAGATTCTGGAATACTTCATATTTATTTATAAACTACTACTAGTATTAGTATAAAAAAACATAATAGCATAATCAAAAAGCTGTATATTTGCTGGTTTCTTGAAAATAATGGTACAGTGTTTTGGATAAAAATATTTTGCAGTCAGAATGATACCATAAAAATACGTGTTTAAATATAAAGCTTAAATGAAAATTGGGAAAATACTGTGAATCGAAGTGTGGAAACTACTAAACTTTCAGAAAAGCTAAATGTAATAAAAGTATTTATTGAGTTTTGAGTAACTTGGTTAAGTGAATAAAGTCGGCAGATGTTCGGCTCTATTTTCCACGGACTTTACACACCCTCATTCTGCAATTTTGAAATTATGAAGACAAACTCATCCAACTCATTGTTAACAGTACCAACTGGCCCGCTAAAGATTTCCGAGTTGCCTCCTAATGATATAGGTACAAGTAGTGAATCTATCCATCTTTCTCTAGTAATTCCTACTTATAAAGAGCGTGACAACATCAAGAATGTGGTCAGCATATTGAGTCAGTTGCTGGATGAATCTATTCCAGGAAGCTATGAACTAATAGTGGTAGACGATGATAGTCCAGACAGAACTTGGGAGATAGCCCAATCCTTAACGCCAGAATATCCCCAACTGCGGGTGATGCGACGCCAACAGGAACGGGGGCTGTCTTCAGCAGTGATTCGTGGGTGGCAGGCAGCTACGGGGAATGTGTTGGGAGTGATTGATGGAGATTTGCAGCATCCACCAGAGGTGCTGATGCAATTGTTGCGTAGTGTTGAGCAGGGAGCAGATTTGGCAGTAGCCAGTCGTCATGTGGAAGGGGGAGGTGTCAGTAGCTGGAGTGTTGTCAGGCGTTTCTTGTCTCGTGGCGCTCAGTTGTTAGGCTTGGTGATTTTACCAGGAGTCTTGGGTAGAGTTTCCGACCCCATGAGTGGTTATTTTATGGTGCGTCGGAATGCGATCGCCAATGCAACACTCAATCCAGTTGGATACAAGATTCTTTTAGAAGTCATCGGCCGGGGAAAAGTAGGCCAAGTTGCCGAAGTTGGGTATGTGTTTTGCGAACGCAAAGAGGGTGAGAGTAAGGTGACATGGAAGCAATATATAGATTACATCCACCACTTAGTGCGGTTGCGACTTTCCACAGGCAGGGTAGGACGATTGAGTAGAAAAGTCAATTTCCCTGTTGGTCGATTTCTCCGCTTTGGGGCGGTTGGCTTTAGCGGGGTATTTGTGGATATGGCAGTGCTTTACTTGCTCAGTGATCCGACTACCTTGGCTTGGCCACTGACGCGCAGCAAAATTATTGCTGGTGAAATTGCGATTTTAAATAATTTTTTATGGAATGACGCTTGGACATTTGCTGATGTCAGCGCCAGACAGCAAGAATGGCATCAACGCCTGAAACGGTTTTTGAAATTCAACGCCATTTGCCTTGCTGGACTGGTATTGAATGTACTGATATTAAATTTGGTATTTAATTTCTTGATTCCTAACCGCTACATCGCCAATTTTATTGCGATCGCAGTTGCTACCATCTGGAATTTCTGGATTAATTTGAAACTTAGCTGGCGTGTCACTGACGTGAAATAATCACAACGAGGGATTTGAGATTGTGATTTTTGTTCTTAAGATTTTAGAACGAACTTAAATCTAAAACGTCAAATCTACAACTATATTCGTGTGATATCCGGCAATGAGAGTTCTTTTCCAAGGTGGATTTTATTTTTACAGAAAAATTATCTCGTTGCTAACTGCATCTGCTACCCATTTTCTGGCTCTGGCAGATGCAGACTCTACCTCACATAAGCATTGGCATAATTGGCAGACTCGCCTCCCTCCCTCCTCGATTCATCCCTTGCTAAACTTGATGTGGTTGCTCATCGGCATCAGCTTGCGCCTAGCCAACTTGACTGCAAAGCCTCCTTGGACTGATGAGTTTTCTACCTTAGTGTTTAGCTTGGGGAATACTTTTTTACCAGTACCCCTAGATCAAGCGATCGCACCTGATATTCTATTGCAACCACTGCAAGTAAACCCAGTGGCTAATATTGGTGATGTGGTTCATAACTTAGTTACCCAAGATACCCATCCACCACTGTATTTTGTGCTGGCTTACCTATGGATGAAATTATTTCCTAGCGACGGAGGATTAGTATCGCTGTTTGCGGCGCGATCGCTAGCAGCTATAATCGGTGCTGCCTCCATCCCTTGTATTTACATATTAGGTAGAGTAGCTTTTCGTTCGCCATTGGTGGGACATTTGGCTGCTGCCATGATGGCAGTATCACCCTACAGCATATTTTTAGCACAAGAAGCACGGCACTACAGCTTGGCAGCCTTATGGGTAACTGCTTCCCTCATCTGCTTAGTAATTGCCACGCGTCATATTCAAAACCGCACACCCTTACCAATCTGGATAGCACTCCTTTGGGTGGCAATTAATGCTTTAGGTGTTGCGACTCATTATTTCTTCACCCTTACCCTCTGTACAGAAGCTGTAGTTTTGATTCTTCTGGCTTGGCTGCAATTGCAGACGAACAGCAAATTTTCTCTCCTCTTCTCTCCTCCCTGGCGACGCATCTATGCTGTTGCTATAGGTACTTTTGTGGCGAGTTTAATTTGGCTGCCAATCTTTTTAGAGAATAGAAATCGTAGTAATTTGACCGGGTGGATTCAAGGTTCGCGCGTTGGACTAGATTGGTTAAGCCCAATCTTTCAAGCTTTAGGAACATGGATAACAATGATTTGCCTGTTACCAGTTGAATCATCACAGCTATTGGTTGTGATTCTTTCTGGACTAGTGACGCTGATTTTCGTTATTTGGGCATTACCAATTCTGATGCGTGGAATCAAGATTCAACTACAACAGCCAGAAAGCCGAATTATGATTGAGGTGCTTGCTGGAGTAGTTATCAGCGCGATCGCTTTATTCTTTATCTTTACCTACTTTTTGGGAATCGATCTGACTAGGGGTGCTAGATATAGCTTTGTTTACTTTCCTGCCGTTATTGTTTTACTAGGGGCAAGTCTCGCAGTTTGTTGGCATCCTCCCAAGGAATTGATGGGAAGGGAACAAGGGAAAAATGGGACAAAAAGTATAGGCAGATGGGGAATAAACGGGAAAAAAGCTGTGATATTAATTTGGTTAATAGGATTTGTCAGTGCAGTTACAGTATTCTGCAATCTCGGCTATCAAAAATATTATCGCCCTGACCTATTTGTGCAACTAATCCAACAAACATCTTCAGTGCCAGTGCTGATTGCCACTACTCAGAAAACTCATGTACACACTGGGGAATTGATGGGGATAGCTAGAGAGATTAAACTTGCCAATTCACCCCAAAAATCTCTGTTTCTCCTTGCTCATCAAAATCAAGACCCGAATACTTCCACCATTGCTCTGGAAAATACTTTAAATAAATTACCACGACCTTTTGACTTGTGGCTGGTAAACTTTCACGCCCCCGTAGCAGAAGCCGTAAAAACATGCGTTATGTCTAATATTGAATCTTTGCCAAGCGTAGACGGCTACGAATATGAACTTTATCATTGTCAATAAGCTTTCACTCATTCTCTCGTTTTTTCCTTCTGAATTTAGTGTCAAGACCTTACCGATTTCGAGTGGTCAGCAATGCCTATGATATTGCCCATACTAATTACTCCAACGCCTAAGTATATAGACTGAATATACTTAGCACATTTTGACATCAATGTATATATTACAAAATAAATTACAAAACGTAGTCCGCAGAAATGCAGGTAAGTAACCGCTATTTTGTATAAGAAATTACAGAACTAATCACAACTTGTAAAAATTCGGTTTATCTTATATGTTATTTTCAGGAATAACACTGTGAAGAGTCGTAGTTACCTGTAAAGCACTTACAAAAACAAAACTATGAATACCCTTCCTTTACAGCAGCAGTGGGTGATCACTTTCCGATGGAACTATGATGGCAAGTCAATAAATAAGCAAATTTCTAAACAAGAAGCAGCCAGAGATAATCTTAATAATGCCATTATTAGAATCGGTCGTGAAAAACCGTCATGCAACCTATATCTAGAGGACAGTAGCGTGTCAGGTCAACACGCTGAAATATATTTTCATGAACAGCAACAAAAGTTTTTTATTAAGAGTTTGCAACCTAGAAATATTACCAAAATAGACGGGCAAGACCTTGTTTACGGTGAAGAACTGCCATTAAACAATAACAGTTCTATTATTTTAGGACAGCAAAAAATTGAAGTTACCAATATTAAAGTTTTCGATCTTCCAGCGACGAATTATTCAGGTATAGTCAATTCCAGTCCAAATTCAAATCCAGTCAATCCAAATCCAAATTCAATTCCAGTCAATCTCAACCTAAATTTAAGTAACACCGATCAAAAACCAAATTTAAATCAATCAAAACATTGGTGGCAAGAGCCTACAATGCAGGTAGCGATAATAGGAGCATTAGTAGGAATCATAACCACAGGAGTTACTTGGTATAGTAATAAGGAGACTCAGAAAACAGAGATGTTTAAATCAGAGCTACAAGCTAGTTCTACAGAAAAACTGGACTATATAAAAAGATTACAAGATCATAAACAAAAAGTTATCGACCTGCTTGAGAAAGATAAAGACAACAATCAAATATACAGTAGGTTAAGGTTAACAAGTGATTGTGATCAACCTATAAACGTTGCAGTATCGTACTTAGCTCCAAACGATATAGAACAAACCAAGGGTTGGTTCACTGTTACTAATCAACGACCCATATCTCCTTCGTTTTATACCTTAAAACCCTTTATTAACCTACATGGTTATATTCAAGATAATCGATATAAAAATCTATACAACGAATTGAAACGAAGTCAAAGTTATAGTAAAGCATGGAAACCGGAGGTTATAAATAAATATCTAGAGGAAAATAATTATCGAAATAAACAATGGAAAGGAAGTGATGGTTTAGTAGAAAGGAATATTATTTTTCCTAGTGACTTTGATTATATCGAAAACCCTTTGTTTTTGAACAGAGACGAAAAAGACATAATCGATAAAGTCGAGTTTCACGCATTTAAATTCAAGTATAAACCAAGCGGAAGTCAATATACAGAGGCAAAGTTTAGTTGTCGAGGAGACAATTTAACTTTAGAGATACAAAATTGAGAATGTATCCATCCCAAGTTTGATAAAAGTTATATGATACAAACGAAATACTCTGCGAAAGACAATAGATAGTGAAAGACACAATCCTTCGTAATCGCTACAAAATCGTACAGTTTTTAGGGAGTGGTTCGTTTGGCGATACCTATATAGCTGAAGATTTAGATTTGCCTAGCAATCCCAAATGTGTCGTGAAACAGCTTAAGCCTAAAACATCCGAGCCGGAAGTTTTGCTGGTTGCTAGACGCCTATTTGAGAGCGAAGCAAAATTTTTATACCGTTTAGGGAACCTTAGTAACCAAATACCTAAAGTATTTGCTCATTTTGAGGAAAATGGCGAATTTTATCTGGTGCAAGAATTTATAGACGGGTATAACTTGACCGCAGAAATAATACCTGGTAGCCAATGGAGTGAAGGTGATGTCGTCAAACTTTTGCAAGAAATTTTACAAGTTTTGATTGTCGTTCATCAGAACGATATCATCCACCGAGATATTAAGCCCTCAAACTTGATGCGTCGTCGTGATGATAGCAAGATTGTGCTGATTGACTTTGGTGCAGTTAAAGAAATTAAAGGTTTGGCTACAAATACTCAAGGTCAAGTTACTTCAACTATTGCTATTGGCTCCAATGGTTATATGCCAAACGAACAAGCTAATTCTAAGCCAAAACTATGTAGTGATATCTATGCAGTGGGAGTAATTGGTATTCAAGCTTTGACAGGCAAATTACCTAAAGACTTCCAAGAAGACCCCAGCAATGGAGAAATAATTTGGCGAAACGAGGTAAATGTTAGCAATAAACTCGCTGATGTTTTAACTAAAATGGTGCGTTCTAACTTTAGCCTCCGATACCAATCAGCACCAGAGGCATTGCAAGCACTAACTTCTATATCTTCAACGTTGTGGAAATGGCCATCTCGCGGAAAAGTTTTACTTGCAACTGGGGTAGGAGCAGGGATATTTATAATGCTTGTGTTAGTTCTTTTTATTCAGTTGCCTGACAACACGACCGATAATTTTAGTCAACTACCTTGCGATGCTAAACTAGCTTCATTATCTTCTAGTCAATTAGCAGACCGAAAATCAGACAAAACTTACCCAGATGGTAGTGTATATTACGGGTCTTTAGATAAAGATAATCCAAGCGGCAAGGGAACTAGGATCTTTAATGACGGTAGTCGCTATGACGGTGAATTCAAAAATGGTAAGCGTTATGGTTGTGGAAAATTTTTATATCCTCAAAATATAAGTTCGTATGAATACTACATAGGTCAATTTGTCAATGATAAGTTTGATGGTTTAGGAAAAATTAAATGGAAAGATAGTAGTGAATATAGAGGTCAGTTCAGAGATGGGAAATGTGAGGGAAAAGGAACATTTCAATTTGCTAATGGCACTTTTAGGAGTGGAGTGTGGAAGCAAGGAGATTTGTTAGGGAGTAATGTATCGTGCAACCGATAAGGGACTTCCAAAGTAAATCAAACGATAAATGCTGATTCTTTCGTTGCTTCTTAAGCTTGGTGCTGAATTTAGATGCGACTTCCTTGGGCTGTGCCCTGACTCCCATACCATAGTGATTATCATTATCTAAGCTGGGATATTTTATTTTTTGGAAATACCTAGTAAATACAAATATGGTATTTATATTCATGATTAATAGTGGTAAAAGTTAATGATTGTAACAAATCAACATTTCCAAAAAAATGAATCAAAAACCTTCTAAGAAACTGAAATTTATCTTTCCTGTAGCTTCTTTACTGTTTTTCACTCCGTATTTTAACGTTGCTATTCTCCCAGAAATAACTGTGGGACAAGTACAACCACCACCAACAGACCCAACGCCAACACCAACGCCAACTCCAACACCAACTCCAACGCCAACACCAACGCCAACACCAACTCCAACTCCAACTCCAACTCCAACACCAAGACCAAAACCAACTCCAACACCAACTCCAATGCCAACACCAAGACCAACGCCAACTCCAACGCCAACACCAAGACCAACACCAACTCCAACACCAACTCCAATTCCAATTCCAATTCCAGGACTAGGATAAAACTTGTTTAATTTGTAAAACGTCGCAACATAGTGATTAAAAATTTAGAACTCAGACTTCAAGCTCATTGATATCTGAGTTCTGAATTATCTCTTTTGGATAAGGCAAATCCTATAACTTAAATAGCTTTGCTATATACCTACGTAATTAGTACAAAAAATATGAATAGTAGCGTTTATTACCCCAGTGCTGTCAAGTTTGGTTTGGCTACAATCGGACTGCTTTTATGGCTTCAATTACCTGCTACTGCCCAAACGACAGTTGAACAAGGAGCAAACAAGCAAATAAATATTAGTCAGCCTGATCAGCAAAACTCTACCCCAACTCTAGATTATCCTCAAGTACAACCACAAGCTCTTCCTAATACATCTGAGCGCATGAGGAGGTTACTAATGAGGCTCAAGCCACCTGTTAAGCCAAGTCTTCCTCATACTACTGAGCAAAATATTCATCTACTGCTGGTTCTTAAGGAACGAACACTTTACGTTTATCAGGGAGATATTTTACAAGCTAGCTACCCAGTGGCTATTGGTAAAGCAAAGTGGGAAACGCCAACAGGCAAATTTAAAGTTATTAATATGGTTGAAAATCCAGCTTGGGAAAACCCTTTTGTTGCCAATAGACAAGTTGTACCTCCAGGTTTAGGGAACCCTTTAGGAGAACGTTGGATTGGCTTTTGGACTGATGGAAAAAACCAAATCGGATTTCATGGTACTTACAAGCGAGACTCCGTAGGGAAGGCAGCCTCTCATGGTTGTGTTCGTATGTATAATGAGGACGTGCGGAAATTATATGAAATAGTGCAAATAGCAACTCCTGTAACCGTAGTTCCTTAAAGGGAATAAATGGTTAATTAACCATTTAATTAAATCGGTTTGTACTATCAATATGTCACAGAAAATAGGTTATATTAAATCAGATTACGGGCAGATGAAATCACAAGAGATTAAAGTTGTGTTACTTCTATCTGGAGGACATCAGTACACTGTTGATTTAAAATCAGATGAACCTTTATTAAATCAGCTTTTAACTAATTTTGTATCTGATGCATGCACACAGAACAATCACTCTAACTATTTATTCCAAATCCCTATAAACGAAGGTCGTTCTCTTTTATCTTTTTCTAGTGAGAATCTTATTGGGATTGTCACCGAGCCACCAATTTTTATAGAAACATCAGAAAATTTAAAACCCGCAGGAAAATTAAAAGATGATATTGAAGAAATTTTTCCTTCTTATTATTTACAAATAGATAATTTTCTCTTGCCTGAAGAATACCAAGAATTACTGAAATATGTGATTGATAAAGAAGGTGATTTTGTACCTACGAGTACATCAGAAAATGAGAGTGATTATCGTAAGTCAATGGTTCTTTACTCATTTACTGAGTTTTATGATATGATTAAGGGTCGCCTTCAAAAAGTATTACCTGATATTATCCAAAAGCTTAGTGAATCAGTGTTTGATGTTTCAAAAATTGAGGCTCAAATAACATCTCATAATGATGGTAATTATTACAAGATTCACAATGATAATGGTAGCTTAGATACTTATTCAAGAGAACTGACCTTCGTTTACTATTTTTATCGAGAACCAAAGCAATTCTCTGGGGGAGAGTTGCTAATTTATGATAGTAAAATTGAACAAAATTTTTATGTAAATGCAGAGACATTTAAAACAGTTGAACCACGCAACAATAGCATTGTATTCTTTCTCAGCAGATATTTACACGAAGTAAAACCTGTAATTTGCGCTTCTAAAGCCTTTGTAAATAGTCGCTTTACTATCAATGGTTGGATTCATCGAGCTACCAATTCATTTGATTAATTGACTATTAAAGCTGATTGTATGCAATTCTATAATGAAATAGTAAAAATAAAAACCTTTCCAGCAATAGCAAAAGCTGTAGGGTTAAGAAATATTCAATCGCTGCATCATTTTTTGAAAGAATCACCGTGGCAGAAAATGTGAGAACTATCAGACTCAGATTATTATCAAGAGGCTTGAAAGAGCAATTATTGTATTGCCCGTCCAAATGCAATGAAGTTGAATCTAAGTAAGAATATTTGGTCGATACTTTATATTTTTTGAATGGAATGCCTGTGATATTGCCCATATTAATTACCCACTGGCTTATCCACCTCAAAAACTCGTTCATCTATCTCAAAGACTCATTCATCTCTTTCAGAAGCTCAAACCTGCCAATTTCCAGTCCCCAGTCCCCAATCTATATGATGCATCTTATGGAAGTTCCTCAAATATCAATATCCATAGGAGACTAGAGAAAGAAGAACAAAATATATCTCATGGATTTTGAAGCAGCGAAGGCTGTAACTAGTTAAGGAGGATTTATGCGTGCAGTACTGATGGCAGGCGGTTCGGGAACGCGGCTTCGCCCGTTAACTTGCGATCTGCCCAAACCGATGGTGCCGATTCTAAATCGACCAATTGCCGAACATATTATCAATCTCCTCAAACGACATCAAATTACAGAAGTTATTGCGACATTGCATTATTTACCTGATGTCTTGAGAGATTATTTTCAAGATGGCAGCGAATTTGGCGTGCAGATGACTTATGCCGTTGAAGAAGATCAGCCTTTGGGTACAGCCGGCTGTGTGAAAAACATCGCCGAACTCCTTGATGAAACCTTTTTAGTCATTAGCGGCGATAGCATAACAGATTTTGACCTGACGGCAGCGATCGCATTTCACAAACAAAATAAGTCAAAAGCGACTTTGATTTTAACCAGGGTTCCTAACCCGATTGAGTTTGGGGTGGTGATTACCGATGAGGAAGCACGGATTCGGCGATTTTTAGAAAAACCCTCTAGTAGTGAAATTTTTTCTGATACTGTCAACACTGGTACTTACATTCTCGAACCAGAAGTTTTGGAATATCTGCCAGCAAACGTTGAATGTGACTTTTCCAAAGACTTATTCCCCTTACTACTAGCAAAAGATGAGCCAATGTATGGTTACATCGCTCAAGGTTACTGGTGTGATGTCGGTCACTTAGATGCCTATCGTGAGGCTCAGTATGATGCCTTAGAGCGGAAGGTAAATCTCGATTTTGCCTACAAAGAGGTTTCTCATGAGTTGTGGGTAGGCCAAAATACTTACATTGACCAGACGGCTGTGATTGAAACCCCAGCAGTGATTGGTGACAATTGCCGCATCGGAGCAAGAGTACAAATTGAGGCAGGAACTGTAATTGGTGATAATGTCACTATTGGCGCTGATGCGAATCTCAAACGTCCCATAGTGTGGAATGGGGCATTCATTGGTGATGAAGCACATCTTTCTGCCTGTGTAATTTCCCGTGGGGCTCGTGTAGATCGCCGCGCCCATGTGTTAGAAGCTGCTGTTGTAGGTTCGCTTTCTACGGTGGGAGAAGAAGCCCAAATTAGCCCCGGCGTGCGCGTTTGGCCCAGTAAAAAAATTGAGTCAGGGGCAATTTTAAACATTAACTTGATTTGGGGGAATACCGCCCAAAGAAATTTATTTGGTCAACGTGGTGTCCAAGGATTAGCTAATATCGACATCACTCCAGAATTTGCCGTGAAATTGGGATCTGCTTACGGTTCTACCTTAAAGCCTGGTTCTAAGGTAACGGTTTCCCGTGACCAGCGTAATGTCTCTCGGATGGTGACGCGATCGCTCATTGCTGGTTTAATGTCTGTAGGTATTGATATTCAAAACCTCGATGCCACAGCTATTCCCATTGCCCGCACAGTTATACCCACAATGTCAGTAGTTGGTGGCATCCATGTGCGGGTACACCCCGATCGCCCTGACTACATTCTGATTGAATTCATGGATGCCAAGGGGATTAATATCTCCAAAGCCCTGGAAAAGAAAATTGAAGGGGCTTACTTTAAGGAAGATATGCGGCGGGCGCTAATTCATGAAATTGGCGATGTATCTTATCCTAGCCAAGTCATGGAGCGGTACTGCACTGCTTTTGAGAAACTGTTGCATGTTCATACACTCCGCAACAGCCGCGCAAAAGTGGTGATTGACTACGTTTATGCAGTATCGGGGGCAGTTTTACCCCAAATGTTAGATAAGTTTGGTGCTGATGCAGTAGTATTGAATGCCAGTGTCAATAAAACGGCAATGTCAATCACCGATCGCGAAGGATTGCTGACTCAGTTAGGTCATGTAGTGGAAGCATTGAAAGCTAACTTTGGTGTGCAAGTATCCGCTAATGGAGAACAGCTAATTTTAGTTGATGAATCAGGCTACCCAATTCGTGGAGAAACTTTAACAGCACTGATGGTAGACATGATTCTGACGGCTAACCCCAGAGGAACAGTAGTTGTACCAGTTCATGCTTCCAGTGCTATTGAACAAGTCGCCCGTCGCCATGATGGCAGAGTTATTCGCACCAAAGCCAACCCCACAGCCTTGATGGAGGCGTGTCAGACAAATCCAAATGTGGTGCTAGGAGGTAGTGGAGAGACTGGTTTTATTTTCCCGCAGCTGCATCCGGGATTTGATTCCATGTTCTGCATTGCCAAGATAATTGAGATGTTGACTATCCAGGAGCGATCGCTTGCGGCTGCGCGATCGGAATTGCCCCGTGTAATTCACAAAACTTATACAGTCCGCTGTCCGTGGACAGCCAAGGGTGCTTTGATGCGTTACTTAGTGGAAACTCACCCAGCCCAAAACCTAGAACTCATCGATGGAGTGAAAATTTGTCAACCCTATGATGACAGTTGGCTATTAGTTTTACCAGATGCCAGCGAACCACTGGTGCATTTGTATGCAAATAGCAACGATCGCGAATGGGTGGATGAAACTGTGAGAAACTACCGCACCCGTGTTCAGTCGTTTGTGGAAAGACAACAGGAATATCAACCCGCTGAAGTTTAATTCGTAATTCGTAATTCGTAATTCGTAATTAAAAAATTCAATTACGAATTACGAATTAGCAATTACGAATTCTTTTGAGGGGGGGGTTCCAATTTATCATTGAGAACATTCTGGTAAATTTTTCTCAGCGTAACTGCAATCAAAATAAATTAAAGCTTCTCTACTAGAGGAGAATGTTCCAGTTGTGGTGTATGGGTCACTTGTTGCACTTGCTTCATTTAACCAAACTTTTAAATAGTAACCACTATTATCATCGCTAGACCATAATTCATAACGGTAATCACCTCCTGAACCCTCACTAGTTAAATAGACAGCTAGTGCTGTATTAGATGTAGACACAAAGCTCAATACACACAAAACAGGAATTACAGCTACTTTTAGAATTTGAAATAAT